>JAGLSF010000171.1 GCA_023136305.1 Spirochaetota bacterium | reverse complement strand
ACGATAAGGATTGACAATCGGGAAGTTCGAGTTCCGGCCGGAAGCACTATCCTTGAAGCAGCACACAAGGTCGGTATAGAGATACCGACCTTGTGCCATATGGAGGGGTTCGGCGTCTTCACATCCTGCATGGTGTGTCTGGTGGAGGAATCGGTTTCGAAACGCCTCCTGCCGTCCTGCAGCACACCGGTGAGCCATGGTATGGTTGTCGAAACGAACAACGATAGGGTCCGAGAGGCAAGGAGGGATATGCTGGAATTGCTCCTTCGGGAGCATGTCGGCGATTGTGAATCGCCCTGTATGCGTGCCTGCCCGGTTCATCTGGACATACCGGTCATACTGAAGAGAATCAGAGCAGGCAGTGAGCATAAAATATACGATGAGCATGGAAACCGGGTCCCCCTCATTTCGGTGCTCGCCCATATCTGCCCTGCACCTTGCGAAAAGGCATGCCGAAGGCGAATCCACGATGAGGCGGTGTCGATACGCCTTGCCATGCGCACGGCAGCTCTGCATGATTTCGAGCTGAATTTTGCACCGAGCTCGAACAGTCCCCATCCTTCAGGAACGAAGGTGGCGATAATCGGAGCAGGTCCTGCAGGACTGTCTGCAGCCCATTATCTCGGTCAGTACGGTCATGCATGCACAATTTTTGACAACCATGCCGAGCCGGGCGGAGCTCTCCGTTATGAGATACCGGAGGAACGTCTCCCCAGGCGCATCCTCCATGAGGAGATTGACCGTATCCGTGATCTCGGCCTATCGTTTTGCATGAATACGAAGGTCGGCTGCGACATCGATTTGGAAGAGCTGCGAGGCCGGTTTGATGCGGTGATCATAGCTGCCGGCAAGGTGGAACCTGACACGATGAAAACCTTCGGTTTACAGATGACGGAACAGGGTATTCAGATACACCGTAAGACTTTTGAAACGTCCTTGGGAGGCGTGTTCGCCGGAGGAAGTGTCGTTCGACCATGCCGCATTGCAGCTCGTGCCGCCAGTGACGGACGATCGATTGCTTACAGCGTACACCGGTATCTCAATAAAAACGAGGCCGCAGCCCTACAAAAGAAATTCGATTGCCGTATGGGTACACTGCGTGACGGTGAAATTGAAGAGTTTCTGAAGGGCGTGTCGGAAAGTCCACGTATCCACCCTTCTGAAGGTGTGGTGTCCGGTTTTTCAATTGATGAGGCTGCACGAGAGGCGGAACGATGCCTTCACTGTGACTGCGGCAGCAAGGGTACATGCCTGCTCAGACAGTATGCCGGTGAGTACGGAGCAACAGGGCATCGATACGGCACCATTGAGAGGGTACGCTACGAGAGGATGGTGGAGCATCCACAAATTACATTTGAACCGTCAAAGTGCATCAAATGCGGGCGATGCGTCCGAATCTCGGAAGCAGAGGAAGAACCATACGGCCTTGCCTTCAATGGCCGCAGCTTCAATCTTCGCGTCGCGGTGCCCTTCAGAGAGCAGCTTTCCAGGGGGCTCGAGAAAAGCGCGATACGGTGCGCCCGGGCATGTCCGACGGGAGCGCTGACGGAAAAACATGAACCCACAGAGACAGGGAACAGGAATATGCCATGAGACGATCCGTAAATGTTGTGGCCAGTCTTCTGTTTGTCACCACACTGCTTTTTCCTGCACTATGTTCTGCATCCTGGGACGGGTATCGATGGCCCATATTTCGCGGTGACAGGGGCCTGACGGGGGTGGCAAAGGGAAGGCTGCCCGGCACTATGCGTTTACTCTGGAAGTTTAAAACGGATGATGCGATTATCTCCTCACCTGTTGTGGACAAGGACACCGTGTACATCGGATCAACCGACGGCAAGGTGTATGCTCTCCGCCTCAAGGACGGTAAGAAGATCTGGGAAGTAGACACGGGTACTGCAGTTGAAGCACCACCACTTATCCTGAACGGTATGATCTATGTGGGCTCACTGGATGGACTATTCTATGCAATCGACAGTCGCGACGGAACGGTACGCTGGACCTATGAGACAGCTTTTAGAATCGCAGGCTCAGCCAACTGGGTATCGGCGGTAAATGGAAAGGGGTACTGGATACTTATCGGGAGCTACGACAGCATACTGCACTGTGTTGATGCACAAACGGGCAAACGTGTGTGGCATTACGAGACCGACAATTTCATCAACGGCACACCCTCAATCTACCTTCTCAAAGAACGGCAGGTCGTGTTCGGCGGCTGCGATGAGCACGTACATGTCGTTTCTATCGAAAAGGGTGCTTTGTCTGCAAAGATACACGCAGGGTCGTACATCGCTGCGTCAGCCGCTATTTACAAAGGGTTCGCCTACCTCGGACATTACGGAAACAGGCTGATCAGCGTTGATCTGGAAAATCGGAGCATCGTCTGGGAGTACGGCGACGATGAGGGTGGTGCCTTCTTTTCATCGCCGGCCGTCAATGAGGATCGCGTGATCGTGGGATCGAAGGACTGGAAGGTGCACTGCATCAACAGGGAAAATGGCAGGAGAATATGGACGTTTATCACGGGTGGTGAGGTGGACAGCTCTCCTGTCATATGCGGCGACAAGGTCGTATTCGGTTCAGCCGACGGATTCTTGTATCTTCTGAGGCTCGAGGACGGTGCCGAGCTCTGGTCTTATGAAATTGGAGAAGGAATTACATCCTCACCGGCAGTGGCGAACGGCATGGTGATAATCGGTGCAGACGATGGACGAGTATACGGGTTTGGGAAATAGGTAATGAAAATCGCGTATATTATACCGGGTTCCGGCGGCACCTTTTACTGTGAAAACTGTTTGCGGGACATAGACATTGTACATACAATTCGCAGGCTCGGTCATGAAGTAATTGTTGTTCCCATGTATTTACCCCTGTTCCCGGATGATAGTGAAGCCGGCACCGCCCTGCCGGTCTTTTACGGTGCGATAAACGTCTATCTCAAATTCAAGTTTCCCTTGCTCAGAAAGGCGCCCGCATGGTTTTCACGGATCTTCGACTCACCTCTTCTGCTCAACGCTGCTGCAAAAAAGGCGGGATCAACAAGGGCTGCCACGCTTGGGGAAATGACCATATCCCTGCTGCGGGGTGATGAGGGGGAACACGCGGAAGAACTCAAACGGCTCGTTCAGACATTGCGCGATAAGGTTCAGCCGGACATTGTGCACCTTTCAAACGCGCTGCTTCTTGGTCTCGTACGGCACATAAAACAGGGGCTGGGCGTACCGGTAACCTGTTCCCTGCAGGATGAGGACAACTGGGTGGATGCAATGGATTGCACGCACGCAGAAACCGTGTGGCGCATGATGACAGAAAGGGCCTTAGAAGTAGACAGCTTTTTTCCAGTAAGCCGATTCTATGCTCATAAAATGACGAACAGGATGGGAATACCCCAAGAACGCCTCCATGTTACATACATCGGGTTAGACCTAGAGTGTTACATACCTGTACCACTCTCTTTCAATCCCCCGGTGATAGGTTTCCTCTCGAGAATCTCGGAATCCCAGGGAATGGGATTGCTCGCTAAAGCTTTTATCAACCTGAAGAAGGATAGTTCCCTCAGGGAAACCAAACTCCATATTTCGGGGGGACAGACAGGAGATGACAGGAAATTCATCAAAAACCTGACAAAATTTTTAAAATCCAGAGGTGTACTGAAAGATGTGGAGATTGTACACGATTTCGATAAAGACAGCAGGATCAAATTCTTAAGCTCTCTGACCGTGCTCAGTGTTCCGGTGCTATCGGAACATGCATTCGGCTCATATCTGATCGAGGCACTCGCACTCGGCGTCCCAGTGGTACAACCCGCGCTCGGCGCTTTTCCAGAGTTGATGCAGGAAACGGGCGGGGGTATAGTATACTCACCGAATGATGTCGATACATTGACTTCGGCGCTGAAATCTCTACTCTGTAATCAGGAGAAGGCAGCTGCTCTCGGGAAACAGGGCAGCAAAGCGGTTCATGAGAAATTCGGTCTCATAACCATGGCGGAGCATATGTTGGACGTCTACCAATCCTGTCTGAAGTGAGCGCATGACCGGAATGAACAACACTGAAAACATTTCAATTGACACTTCTCCCATACTGGAGCTCCAAAATATCGAAAAGCATTACGATGAACCCGGGGGAGAAGGTGTTATTCCGGTTCTCCGGGGAATATCTCTCACCGTGAACCAGGGAGAATCGGTTGCCATTACGGGACCCTCCGGCTCGGGTAAAACAACCCTCCTGAATATTATGGGGGCTCTTGATCAGCCATCTAAGGGCGATGTCGTGCTTTCGGGTAAAAATCTTCACGGTCTTTCCGACAGAGAGCTGGCGATGGTCAGAAATCTTGAAGTGGGATTTGTATTCCAGCTTCATCATCTCCTTCCGCAGTGTACCGTACTCGAAAATGTGTTGGTACCGACAATACCAAAATATGATGAGTCAAAGTCACAGGAAGTCGTGGGGCGTGCAATTGAACTCCTGGAGATGGTGGGTCTTGAATCACACGTATATCATCGTCCCGGTCAGCTTTCCGGGGGAGAGCGTCAGCGTGCTGCTGTGGTCAGAGCATTGATAAACCAGCCGAAGATTCTTCTTGCAGACGAACCCACAGGATCACTTGATGAAGACTCAGGCTTAGCGCTGGTACAGCTGCTCACTGAGCTCAATGAGAAACAGGCGATGACGCTCGTTATGGTAACCCATGCCCCGAGGGTAGCGGTATTCATGAAACGGCAACTCAAACTTGAACACGGTATACTCGTAGGATGAGATGGACAGTATGAAACCCCTGAAGCTTGTTTTTCGAAGCCTTGTACACTACCGCCGTACCAACCTGGGTGTACTCCTCGGTACCATGGTCAGTACTGCGATCCTTGTAGGTGCTCTTATCACGGGCGATTCGGCACGCGGGAGCCTGAAGAAAATTGTGTACGAGCGTCTGGGAAAAATCGAATTCGCACTCCAGACCAATGATCGGTTCTTCCGTTCCCGTCTGGCGAATGATCTTTCAGATAGACTGGGCGTTCAAACTGTACCGGCCATTCTGCTTCGCGGAATAGCTAGCAACAGTGAGAAAGAACTGCGGGCAAACAGCGTGCAGGTCCTGGGTATTGACCACTGGTTCTGGCAAT
>JAGLSF010000170.1 GCA_023136305.1 Spirochaetota bacterium | reverse complement strand
CCGCAGATACCGCATGCATGCACTTCAATGAGTACTCCGTCATCACACGCTTTCGCGTCTTCCACGTCCACCAGCTGTATGTCCTTTTTTCCTATGAACGCTGCAGCTTTCATGAATGCACCTCTTTCAGTGAGGAGTAATAATTACACGATGGTTTTGTCAAGGTAGTCTTCACCCAGCTTTTTGAGTGTTTTTACATTTTCAATGATGTTGCCGTTGAACACGCTTGAACCTGCGATGAGGTAGTTGCCCCCGGCCCGGACGATGTCTGGAATCGTCTTGATGTTGACACATCCGTCGACACCGATGTCGTAGTGCGCACCATGCTGTTCCCTGAGCTTGACGGCCTGCTCGATCTTGGGAATCGTGATGGGTGAAAAGGGCTGGCCGCCGAATCCCGGATACACTGCAAGCACGATTAGCAGATCGATCTCCCTGAGAATTTCCGGGTTCACCTTGAACTTCTCGTATCCCCTGTCGGGGTTTACCCCGACACCTGCCCTGACACCCTGTTTCCTGATGGTCGCTATGGTGTGTGGGAGATGCGGACAGGTGTCCTCCTGTACCACGATCATATCGCTCCCCGCACGGACAAAGTCTTCGATGAAGACGTCCGGATTGTCTATCTCGAGATGTGCGACAATGGGAATACTCACATACTTTTTCAGCGCAGTGACGGCATGGATACCGAAGGTGTAGTTATGACAGTAATGTCCGTCCATGATGTCCACGTGAAGTTCCACACCACCGGCTTTCTCAGATTGCAGTGCCTCATCACCCAGGTTTCCGTAATCGGCAGATAGTATGGAGGGGCTGACCTTTATCGGGTTGCTCATTGTGAATGTCCTTTCCTTGAACAGTATATCAGGTTGGATATTTGAGATATGCGAAATCGTCCAGTGTCAATCCTCGTTTCTGGATCTCCTCAAGAATCAGTTTCGTCGTCCACATCGAGGCATCTGCAACCACCCTGGTGCATTTGTCCCTGTGTGCGCCCGCCTCCTCGAAGGCCTCGCGCTCCTCATCATCCCAGAGGTCGAAGCTGCGGCCGAAAATCCTTTCGTGGATTTCCCTGCAGATTACACTCCCGTAATTGTCCTTGAAAAGATCGTGTAGGGCCACGGCCATGTGAAAGGAGCAGTACTTGTTCTCCCGGTCGTTATCGATGCTGTCACGGGACCGGCCGAAGAAACTGCTCATCATCATGACCCCACCGGAGTATCCACCGCAAAGCCCGACCCTGAGAAGTCCCCCGCCCGTTGCAAGACCGCTTCCCGCCTTGAAGATGTAATCATTTCGCACATCAAGGGTGTCCTGCACAGCGGCGATAGTGCACTGTGAACAGCCCCGGTACTCCTTTTCGTACGCAAATCCCAGTTCATGGGCCCTCTTTACGAGTTCATCATGTGTCTTGGCCAATATCCTTCCTCCCTGTGGAGAGTACTGTAGAATGAAGATGCATAAAATAGGATTATGTGACGCATCGAATCTGAAGGGGAGGCAGGGTGGTTTCCCCGGGACACCGTCTAAAATATGTATGGGTCTCCAATAAATCAATATATTTCAGGACCCCAGAGGATGATTTTCTTGACATCGGATCAACGGCCGGTAATAATACGGTGAACCTTTTTTGGAAAGGAGTGTGACATGTTTAAATACGCAGCAGGTCTCTGGGCCTTGGGCGGTGCAACCGACCGATTTCTTCCCGGCGGATATGTCGACAAGGCAGTGACACTGCACGAAGTGGTGAACCGTGCGGGGAGTGTCGACGGCATTGATGGTGTAGAGATCATCTCATCACAGCTCGATGGTATTGATGTGGCCGATTTCAAAAGGTGGCTCACCGAGAACAAACTGCAGCTCACTTCGATTCTGGCAAATACATTCGGATACAGGAAATACAAACTAGGCTCAATAACACATACGCAAAAAACTGTACGGCAGGATGCTATCGATCTCTGCAAAAGGTCAGTCGATCTCGCCGCTGAGCTCGATTGCCCGGCGGTTGTACTCTGGCTCGGCAGCGACGGGTATGATTATTCATTCCAGGTCGATTACCGTGATCACTGGAACACTTTGCGTGACAGCATCATTGAGATCGCGGATTACAACAAAAAGATGAAAATCTGTCTCGAATACAAGCTGAAGGAGCCGCGCAAATATATGAGCATCGGGGCCGTCGGCAAGGCACTCAATCTTGCGAAGGAATGTGGTGATACAGTAGGCTGTGTCATAGACTTCGGCCATTCGCTTATGGCAAAGGAAAAGCCTGCAGAGTCCGCAGTACTGCTTCAGATGAATGGCAAACTGTTTAACGTACACATAAACGACGCCTACGGCGACTGGGACGACGATCTCATCGCCGTGAGCGTTCACCTGCAGGAATCCCTGGAGTTCATGTTCTATCTCGATGAGATGAAATATGACGGCTGGATAGGCCTCGATATCTTTCCCTTCCGGATGGATGGAACGACGGCTGCCCAGCTGTGTATAAAAAACCTGCGCAGCGTTGAAAATATCTTAGGTAGAATTGATAAAGAGGTGCTCAGGAAGGCCATGCTCTCGCTTGATGCGGGTAATTCCCAGATGGTAATTCGGGATGCGATCTTCAACGACTGAGTGAAAGAACAGGGAGAGAGGTTGTCATGACTAGGGAGATCAATGCAAAAGAACTGGTGCTGGGCATCGTCAATGTGATTGATGAGAACAAGGCTTGGCTCAGTGAAATCGACGGAGCGGTTGGTGACGGGGACCACGGCATTAACATGGCAAAAGGTCTTTCCATGGTCAGGGCCGATCTAAATCGACAGCCCGATGACCTCGGGAGTCTCCTCAGTTATATGGGAATGACCCTGCTCACACATATCGGGGGTGCCATGGGACCGATCTACGGCACATTTTTCATGAAGATGGGAAAGGCCGTGCAGGGAAAAAAGGAACTCGAAATTGCTGATGTTTCCAACATGCTCACGGGTGCTCTTGAAGGAGTGGTAGGAAGGGGTGGCGCCGAAGTTGGAGACAAGACTCTCGTTGATACACTGTCTGCAGCTAAGGGGGCCTTTGAAAAGGCAGCCAAGTCGGGCAAGGATTTAGGTGAATCGATAGATGAGATGATGGCTGCAGCAAAGAGAGGCATGGAGTCGACGAAGGACATGGTGGCAAAGAAAGGGCGGTCCAGCAGGCTCGGTGAGCGTTCGAAGGGGACTATAGATGCAGGGGCTGCATCCTGCTATCTCATCCTCACCTCAATGGGTGAAAGCATTACACAGTATCTGTGAGTCCTGAAGACCCTACTGGTACAGTTCTCCATATTTTTATGTGACGGTATATACCGTAGAGGAGGTGAGCGAATGAAAAAGTTCGTGAACGATCCGAATGTGGTGGTAGATGAGATGGTCGAAGGCTACGTGATGGCCAACAAAAACGTTCGCGCGCTGCAGGAGGCAAGAGTAGTGGCACGTCAGGATGCGCCTGTCAAAGGAAAGGTGGGAATCGTCACGGGAGGCGGGTCGGGACACAAACCGGCCTTTATAGGCTATGTGGGGAAGGGTATGTGCGACGCGGTGGCTGTTGGCGAGATCTTTACCTCTCCTCCCGCACATGCATTCTATCATGCCTTCAAGGCTGCCGATGGCGGCAGGGGTGTAGCCTGTCTGTACGGGAACTATGCAGGCGATGTCATGAACGTTGATATGGCTGTGGATATGGCAGAGGATGACGGTATAGCCGTTAAACAGGTCATTGCCAATGACGATGTCCCCTCGGCCCCGAAAGGCAAAGAGGCTGACAGGAGAGGCGTAGCGGGAGAGATTCTCATGTGGAAAATCGGTGGAGCGAAGGCGGAGAAGGGCGGTACCCTCGAGGAAGTTACAGCTTCCGCTCAGAAGGCAATTAACAACACGAGAAGCATGGGAGTGGGTCTTTCGCCCTGCATCATACCTGCGGTGGGAAAACCGAATTTCACACTGGGTGAAAACGAGATGGAGGTGGGTATCGGGCATCATGGCGAGCCCGGCATCGAGAAGATGGATATAAGACCTGCTGACGAGGTCGCACAGATGATGATGGATATCGTGCTTCCAGATCTGCCCATGCAGTCCGGTGACGAGTTGTGCCTGCTCATCTCGGGGCTCGGATCAACACCGCTCATGGAGCTGTACATACTGTACCGCAAGGTGGGAAAAATACTGGAGGATAAGAATATTTCGGTCTACCGGTCCTACGTCGGAGATTATTTCACATCCCTTGAGATGGCTGGAGTGACCGTGACGCTCATGAAGCTGGATGCTGAGCTGAAGGAACTTCTCGATATGCCTGCCGACGCAGTACATTTCAAGCAGCTGTAGACAGTGCATCTTTTATACGCTGCACCCGGAAGAGCACTCAACTCCCCAGGCTACCGTCTTCATTGAGGTTTGTCCATGGAATCTCCTTTATAGTTAAACAGGTGTCAATTTTTTTATTGACATCACTCTTGTCAATGTTGATATTCTCAGTACAATTAAATTTAGGGGGGATACGTTATGAAAAAGTTAGTTATTTTGCTTGTCTTTTTGGCAATGATTGCCGGTGTGCTCATTGCTGCAGGACAGAAGGATGGTGACAAGGACGTCTTCGAGATCGTCATGGTGGTGAAGCTCGAGGGTGTACAGTGGTTTACCAACATGCGGCTGGGCGTCGAGGAGTTCAACGACAAGTTCGAAGAGGTTAACGCCTATCAGATCGGCGCCGATACGGCGGACCCGGCCAAACAGGTCGCTCTTATCGAGGACCTGATTGCCAAAGGTGTCGACGCGATCCTGGTGGTTCCCAATGACCCCGAGTCGCTGGTGCCTGTCTTCAAGAAGGCGAACGACGCCGGCATCCTGACCTTCACCCACGAGGCGTCCACCCAGAGGCAGGTGAGCTACGACCTGGAGGCCTTTGACAACTTCGCCTTCGGGCGGCATATGATGGACGTGCTGGCCGAGTGGTGCGGTGAAGATGGCGAGTGGGTGCCCTTTGTCGGCCACCTCACTTCGGTTACCCACAACGAGTGGGTCGACGGTGAGATCGCCCAGGCCGAAGAGAAATACCCCGGACTAGAACAGGTTACCTCGCGGATCGAGGAGCAGGAAAATACACAAATGGC
>JAGLSF010000017.1 GCA_023136305.1 Spirochaetota bacterium | reverse complement strand
CCTGCAGTATGGAGAGCGAGGATTTCGGATTTTCGATTTTTGCGGTGTAGAATGGGATTTCCCCCAGAAGGCACAGCCCCTGCAGACCCGCTTCCTTTGCCACTCCCAGGAGCAGTCCATTCAAGCCGCCGATGTGGCCCGCCGTCATGATTTTAACACCGAGCTGTGACAGTTCCTTCTGAAGACCTGTCTCCGTGGTGACACCCCATACACCAGGATCAGCCCGATGCGTGATGTTGACAGGTGTCGCAGCAAAGGTGATCACCTGCTCGACATTGTACAGCAGGGCGATCTCAACCACTCTCTGCGCGAGATCGTACTCCTTCTCCATGATAGGTTGTGATTCACCGATAAATATGATCAGATCATGCTTCCCATGCGGATTTGAATAGATGAAGAATTCATTCTTCGGCAGATCGGGTATGTCAACGACGCCCTCCCGAATCTGCACACCCGTTCTGTAAAAGATATCCTGCGGCTCTATCTCCGCGAATTTCTCCGCGCCTAAGGTTTCCTTGAGATACATGACCGCACCAAATGCCACGTTTCCCATACCTGGCCACGCCGCCACCAGAATGGGTCGGCGCAGTTCTATTCGGTGAAGTATCCGAATAGATGGATGCATGCTCACCTCCGTTTTATCCAGAATCGACAACCGGCACATGCCCGTCGGGTATCGAAGCTATCTACTTATTGCAAACCTGTGCCCCCCCTAGTATATTGGCACAAGTATAATGTACTCCCATTGTTCAGGTCGTTCAATTCATTTTAGACGCAGTCTGTTCAGGGGCGGGACATGATGAGAAAGGGAGAATAACATGAACATTCTCGTACTGAACAGCGGCAGTTCGTCTCTGAAGTATATCCTGTATCGATGGGAGGAGCGTACTAGTCTTGCCAAGGGCATCGTGGAACGGGTGACCCAGGGAGGTTCATCCATACTGCATGAGGTGATAGGAAGGGACAGGGTCGAAATCACCCGGGACTGCCCAACCCACAAGGAGGCCGTCGACCTCATCATGGAAATGCTCACCGGTGACGATCACGGCGTTATCGATACAATCGACAGTATAAAGGCCGTTGGACACAGGGTTGTCCACGGAGGTGAGAGCTTTAACAAATCGGTCATTATCGACGATAAAGCCTTGGGCACTTTCAAGGAGCTCTCAGATCTTGCCCCTCTTCACAACCCGCCAAACATAATCGGTATAGAGGCTGCGAAGAAGGTGCTCCCCGATATTCCTCACGTAGCAATCATGGACACTGCGTGGCATCAAACCATGCCCGATTATGCCTACACCTATGCCCTTCCCTACGAGTGGTATACAGAACACCATATCAGGAGATACGGTTTTCACGGGACCTCGCTTCTCTACTGCGCGAAACGGGCGGCAGTGCTCCTCCACAAAGATCCTTTTAAAGTGAACCTCATTATCGCCCATATAGGAAACGGTGTGAGCTTCAATGCCGTGAAGGATGGCGTTTCCGTGGACACGAGCATGGGCTTCACACCCCTAGAGGGTGCGGTTATGGGTACCCGGTCCGGAGACCACGACCCGGCCATAGGCCTATACGTAATGGAGAAGGAAGGTCTCACCGCACAGGAGATGAACACCTCTCTCAACAAGAAGAGCGGTCTGCTCGGTATCACCGGGCAGTATATCGACCGCAGAGATATTCTCAAAGCTGCCAGGGAAGGGGATAAAAGGGCGCGGCTTGCACTTGCGATAGAAACCTACAGGGGCAGGAAGTACATCGGTGCATATGCGGCTGCACTCGGTCACGTTGATGCCCTCATTTACACGGCAGGGGTGGGAGAGCTTAGCCCGGATATACGGTGGAAGATGACCGATGGCATGCAGGAGCTCGGCATTTCCCTCGACCCTGTCCTGAATGAGACGTCGGTGACACGGAATGCCGAGACCGAGATCACCGGTAAGGATTCCAGAACCAGGGTCTTCGTCATTCCCACCGATGAGGAGTTTGTGATGGTGGAGGACACCGTCGCCCTTCTCGAGGGATGCTACGATATTCACACCAGCTTCACCTACTCCTTCCAGAGCCCTGATTATGAGAACAGGCTTCGGGAGGAAGCCTTTGAGCGGGAAGCTCAGGAAAAACCTGATCTCCGGCAGGTTCGTGCGTTGCCCGCTGTCACCTGAAAATCATTGAAGTCTATTTCCAAATGAAAAAAGTGAGCCATGCAATTTCAGAGAGGATAGGCAAAGCGATCGATGAGCAGGTGTTCCCGGGGTGTGTGGTTGGCATCGTGGATGCGTCGGGCAGCCGCCTCGTTCTGCACTTTGGACAGCATACCTACGAGCCCGATGCTCTGGAGGTCCGGGAGGATACAGTCTACGACGTGGCCTCCATTACCAAGGCCATACCAGTTTCCTGTCTGGCCCTGCAGCTGCTCGATCAAAACCGGCTGCATCTCGATGACCGGCTGATCGAATATCTTCCCGAGTTCAACAACCCCGATCGGGAAAGCGTGTTGATCAGACACTTGCTTACCCACACCCTTCATTTCGGTTTCCCGCTCTCCTCACTCAAAAACCAATCTTCCGACACCATCCTTCGGGCAATCTTCGAGACACCCTTCAAGAGCAGGCCTGGGAGCGTCTTTTCCTATTCAAATGCAACGAGCATACTCCTTGAACTTGTCATCGAGCGCATATACGGGGAATCCCTCGATGACGTGGCGGATAGGGTATTCTTCGAACCGCTGCTCATGGAAAAAACCACCTTCCACCCGCTTCAGAAATTCGAAAAATCAGAAATCGTACCAACTGAGATCGACAATTGGCGCGGCGGCGTGGTGCAGGGTGAAGTGCACGACGAGAGTGCATGGGTGATGCCCGGGACACCCGGTTCCGCAGGTCTTTTCTCCACCGCTCCCGACCTGCTTAATTTCCTCCACATGCTCCGGAACCACGGTACATGGAAAGGGATGCGCTTCTTCTCCGATGAGACGATCAGAGACATGAGCAAGAATCAGATCGAAAGCATCGGCGCATGCACCGGGCTGGGCTGGGAGCTGAACCAGCCGCGCTACATGGGTGAGAGCTGTTCTCAGCGAACCATCGGCAAAACGGGGTTTACCGGCTGCATGTGCCTCTGCGACATGGAGAAGGGCATCGGCATTGTTCTTCTTTCCAACTGCACCTACCCCGGAAGAAAACCTGACAAAGAGGCCATAAACGGGGTTCGCAAGGATATTGCCGAAATACTCCTCGCCTGAGATAGACCGTGCCCGGACTACAGCTTTTCAACAGTACCGGCAATCTCCTCATTCTCCAGCTTTTCCACCTCTTGCCGGTAGTACTCCTGATAGACGACAAAACGGTCGAGCTGCTTGAAGGAGAGGCGTGCAATTTCAGGTGCCGGGCCCGTAGGATAGAGGAATATCTCGTAGTTATTCTCATACAGGCGGTAGTAGGGGGCTGTTGCCATTTCATTGGGGCCGTACTTCTCGATCAGCTTCTCACCCATGGAGAGTATCAGCTTCTCGATAATGGTCTGTGAATGGTTCTCTTTCAGCACATAGCTGATATTGAAATAGATGAGCTCCTTGTTCTCATTGAAGAAGAGGGAAATGTTTTCACCGTAGAATTGAAGCTCCTTCTCGAGAAGGGCATAATGAATACCGTAGGTCGCCTTGATCTCCTCCTCCTTTACCGTGTACTCCTCGCTACGGGCCTGGCTGAGCAGACTGTCGTATTTCTTCCTAAATTCGATAAAATCATACTTCGGGGCGTCCTGGCAGAAGAGGGATGCAGTGGGTATGAGGACCGTAAGCAGTAGAAACAGCAGGAAAAAGGGCATCATTCGTCTATAGCTTTTATTCAACATAGTTCCGTCCTGTCTGGTTGTGATGTAAAGATACGATTGTCTCTAGTATATATCGGACTTCGGTATGCAAAAATATAACCTAGTGGGAAAAGATTTTTTTACTTCACCTGACTGCAAAGGAGCTTCATCCGGATGCTGTCAAAGGAATTGTAGTGATCGGTCCTAAATCTCAATCTGTTTCTGCGCCTGCACCGCGGTCACCGCAACCGTGTACACGATATCGGTCACCGTCGCGCCTCTGCTCAGGTCGTTAGCTGGTTTGTTCATACCCTGCACGATTGGTCCAATAGCCGGCACGTTTGCCGACCGCTGAACCGCCTTGTAGGCCGTGTTACCGGCATCGAGATCGGGAAAAATATAGACACTTGCCTTTCCTGCAACCTTGCTGTCCCTGATCTTCACCCGTGCCACCTCTGCGGATATGGCAGCATCATACTGCAGCGGCCCCTCTATGGCGAGATCAGGTCGTTTCTTCTGAGCAATCTCGGCAGCCTCCTTCACCTTGTCCACATCCTCCCCCTTCCCTGAAGCGCCGGTGGAATAGGAGAGCATGGCAACGAAGGGCTCGATACCAAAGGCCATTGCCGTTTCGGCGCTCGTTATGGCAATGTCTGCAAGCTGCTCGGCATTGGGATTCTCAACAAGGGCGCAGTCACCGAACACGACCACCTTTTCGGGCATGCACATGAAAAAGACACTTGAGGCGAGAGAGATGCCTTTCCGCGCACGAATGAGCCGAAGAACGGGCCCGAGTGTTTCTGCAGTGGAGTGCGTGCTTCCGGAGACAAACCCGTCGGCATGGTCCTTGTACACCATCATGGTTGCAAAGTAGACAGGGTCGAGCATCTGGTCCCGCGCCATTTCATGTGTAACGCCCTTGTGCTTGCGAAGCTGATAGTAGGTGTCCGTGTAGTTTCTAAGTGTTTTCTCGTCCAGGGACTGCGTGTCCACGATCGTTGCCCCTTCAATATTGGCGCCAACGCCCCTCGCCGTGTCCATGATCTCGTCTTCATGCCCGAGCAGGCAGATGTGGCAGATATCACGCCGCAGGAGTTCCTCCGTGGCATGCAGAATACGGGGTTCACTGCCCTCGGGCAGCACGATGTATTTCTTCCCCGCCTTCGCCATCTCGAGCAGGCGGTACTGAAACATCCTGGGTGTGGTAATCTCCTTGGACACCGCGCCGAGCTCCATGTGTATACCGTTCACATCGACGTATCGCTCTACCGTATGTTTGACAACCTCGAGCTTTTCACGGTCATCAGCCGTGAGCTCACCCGATATCCTGTTCACGTTCATGGCCGTGGCGTAGGTGTCTCCCTTCACAGAGAGGACGGTAAGCCCTGCATCAGCAATACCGTCGAGAAGCTTTCGCGTGTTTTCGCCCGGGAGCAGGCCTCCGGTCAGTATGACACCCGAAAATCGGGGATACTGAAAAGACTTCTGTGCGATCATGACCGTGAAGATGAGGTCGATACGGTCACCCGGGGTGATGAGGAGGCACCCCTCCTTGTCCTTCATGTAATGGAGGGCATTTTCAGGGGTCATGGCAAGGACCTTCACATCTGTGACCACCTTCGAGAGGTCATCCCCTTTGTAGACTATTTCCGCGTCGAGGGTCTGGGAGACCTCACGAAGCCGGGGCCCGGAGAGCAGAGGATTGTTGAAAATGGTACCGAAGAGCGGGATCTTTTCAGCCTTCAGGAGCTTCTCGAGCTTTTTTATATTATCAGCATAGTTGAGCATGTCGAAACGGTTCACCACCGCGCCGATCAAATTGCACCCCTGCTCTTTAAATGACTCGGCGCACTCACTGACATTCTGTACGATCTCCTCAACTGTCTTTCCCCCACCCTTTGCCACAAGGAGTACCGGCGCAGCCAGGTTCTGCGCGATCTCTGCATTGATGTCGAACTCGAGAGCAGAGATGGTGCTCATATAATCGGTTCCCTCTATAACGACCACGTCCTTATCCTTAGCAATTCTCCCGTAGGAATCGAATATCTTCTCAAAGAGCTGCCCCTTGTCCTGCAGTGCATCGTCCATGCTTGCCGGGTTGATATCCGCATCGTCGTCACTTAGATTGAAGATGTTCTTCACCAGGCTGGCGTCTTTATCAATGCTGCTTCCATCAATGTAAATCTGGCCTATGGGTTTCATGTAGCCGACGGTTGGGATCATCGCCTGCAGGGCATTGATCAGGCCAATGGTGACAAGGCTCTTTCCGCTTCGATGTTCCGTGGAGGTGATGAAAATCTTCTTTTCCATGTTGTACTCCCTCTACATGGCAGTGTGAGGATGAAAGGATAACAGTGAAAGAGTAAACATGATACAGGTTGAGCAGTACTATTTCAAATATGAATACAAATGAAATAAAAACAAAGAAAAAACAGCTGACCCCTCGATACAGGGGCACGCTCTCATCTCTTCCCGCGTCCCGATTGAGCGGTCATTGATCGCAGCTCTTCCACCACCAGGCTGTTCAAGTCACCGTTTTGCATACGCCACTCCCAGTTCCCCAGGGCAGTTCCCGGCGTATTCATCCTTGCCTCGGAACCGAGCCCCAGGATATCCTGCAGAGGAATGATGACCCAGTTGGCCCCGGAGCGCATGAGGTTGTGGAGTACGGCACGCCGCAGCTTCTGTTTTCCGTACGCCCTGCACGTCACATACTGACGGACCCGCCGGCGCCCTCGCCTCACTTCAATACCTGCACCCTGCTTCTCTCCCGAAGAATTGAACAGCCAGCCGATCAGCGTTTCATTGTCATGTGTTCCTGTATAGGCCACACAGTTTTCAACATACCGGTGGGGCAGATGAAGTTCTGATGAGCTCGCGCCAAACCCAAACTGAAACACGCGCATGCCCGGCAGGCCAAACCTGTTGCGCAGCGCTATCACATCCTCGGTTATCACTCCCAGGTCCTCGGCTATAAAGGGAAGGGACGGGAAATGCTCTGCCATCACCGCAAGGAACTCTTCCCCCGGGCCCTGGATCCATGCTCCGTCTGCAGCGGTAGTGGCGCCGGAAGGCACTTCCCAGAACCGTGCAAGCCCCCGGAAATGATCGATACGCACGCAGTCGAAAAGTCGGAGGTTGTGAGAAACACGCTCGACCCACCAGGAATATTTTTCCTCCTTCAACCGGGCCCAGTTGAATATGGGGTTGTTCCAGAGCTGCCCCGTCTCACTGTAGAAATCCGGGGGTACGCCCGACACGGACAGCGGCCGCTTCTCTTCGTCCAGCTTGAAGAGATGTGGATATGCCCACACATCGGCACTCTCCAGATTCACATACAGGGGGATGTCACCGATGATGGTAATATTTCGGTCATTGCAGTAGGCTTTCAATTCTGACCACTGTTGAAAGCAGAGGTACTGTAAGAACTTTTCACATCCGATCGATTCATACAGTCTCCTTCGGGCCTCTTCCAGCCCTCCGGAGTGACGGTCGCGAAGGGGTACAGGCCAGTTCCGCCATGCCAGGCCCTGCATATCACTTCTGATAGCAGAAAAAAGAGTATGATCATCGAGCCAGTGGCGGTTGGCATCGCAGAAACGGCTGAATCCCCTGGCATCTAACTGCGTCTCCATGAAATTCTTGAAAGCCCTTGCGAGTATGCTCCCCTTCCCTTCGGTAACGGCCCTGTAATTCGTCCTGAGTACAGAGGATTCAGGTATCGTTTCAATATCTTTCTCTTCAAGAAGCCCTTTTCGCACAAGGAGCTGCGGACTGAGCAGCAGAGGATTCATGGCGAATGCCGAGCTGCTGCTGTAGGGTGAGTTTCCGAATTCAAGACCCGTGGGATTCAGGGGCAATATCTGCCAGAGATTCTGTCCTGCAGCATGCAGGAAATCCGCAAACCGAAAAGCACCCTCCCCCAGGTCACCAATCCCGTAAGAGGACGAAAGTGAGGTGATGGAAACAAGTACGCCGCTCTCTCTCTTCAGCTCCATGCTATCTTTCCGACGGGCATCTTTAATTGTGCATCACCGGAGTGTGTGTTCCACCCTGGGAAGTCTGTTATGCCCCCGCAGTGCTTTCTGCCTGGTGCATCATAGGATAAGTTTAAGGATTTTGAGAAGTAAAGGAAAGCATGAGTGGTTATGCACCGCAATCTCTGCTCGGGATATGGGAACAACTACTGCAGGGGGAAAGCCACCTGTTGACTTTGCATATCATGCCAACTACAATATTTATAACACCCTGTGGAGACCCCACCTATGCCCTGGGCCTATAAACTCTCCTCCCTTTGCCTGTACTATCACAACATAAAGGAACTGATCGGCGAAGAGCTCATCAAGGATGAGATCACCCGGGGCTTTGCCGAGTACCGTTGTTTCCCCTTCATGCCGGACAACCATGTGATCGGTCAGCTACGGGACAATGTGCCCATCGACTCCTTTTTCCCCCGCTTTGCAGATATCAGAAACGATGCCTATGCCGCGGTTGCAGGCGGGGACCAGACCGTGCTGGGCCGGCTGCAGCGCAATGCCCTGCTCTCATCGAGACTGCACAGGGCCATCGTACTCGTCCATCGCGCTCTTCAGGAAATAGATAATGCATCACTGTCCGGAAGAAGGTTCGTGGTTATTCGCGAGCGTGCAGGTACGCCCACTCTGTATCATGTTGAGGATACATTCACCGTGCCAGCCCATGTGGGACAGGGGCCCCAGTGGACCGAGATCCCGACCATATATCTTGGCCTGAACATGTTCGATCTTCTCGCACGGGAAGAGCAACAGGGAGAAACGAAACATTTCAACGCCTTCAGGTCCCTGCTCAGGACCGAGGAACGGGCAATAGAGACAGGTTACTTCCATCTTGAGAAAATGCCACCCTCCACAGCAGCTGCGATGCGGGCGCTCGCAGGCGAGGTGATTCGTTTCTCACGCACAGCGGAACTGCGGGTGGAGGAGGCTCCCAAACCCGTCACGATCAGGAGATTCTCCGGAAAGAACCGAACGAACATTCTGAGAGGCCTGAATGCACGCAGCCGTGACAACGAACTCGACTTCGATTATGAAAGAACCGTGAAGGCCGTGGAATCACTCAGTCGTTTGGCTCGTATGTACAAGCGAAGTGACGATTATGAATCACTGCGAGAAGTCGTACGGCTGCTCGTTGCAGCGTCGGGTCACGATGTGCATGAGGTGCGAAACCGGGCCAACATCACACTCGAACGGGTGCTCTCTCCCAAGGAGTTTAGTGCACCCCTTGCCACTCAGTTCCTCAATCTGGTCAAAGGTTCAGTGCACCGGTTTGCATTCGACCTTCCCCGAAACAGGTCCGGCTATTACGTGAGGCTTTACCTGAACCGAACTAACGACCAGTTCATACTCGAAAAGGATATGGACTACCTGGACCTTGACCTGCACTTCGATGAGGAGTCCGGGCAGTATAGGGCAGAACACTGCTTTGACCGTATCGGCCATGTGGATTACCTCGTCTATTCCAGGAAGCGAACCCACTCCGTCTGGTTGACTGAGCAGGGGTACAGCGGGAGGATCAATATCATACCCGACGTAAGGGGCGAGATAATTCTTGAAATCTTCCCTGACATTCATGGCCACACACGGGTGTACTGGCGCGACCCCGAAGGCCACACGGGGCTGGTATACAACGAAAACGGTGAGGTCATACGGCTCGGCAAGTTCTCAGACATCACGGCCCATCTGGAGAATCTGAAACAGCGCTACGATCTCACCGCCCTCTATCTACTCGGTGTACAGAAACGCGGATCGAACCGTGAAGACTGGGCACCGGAAGCAACCTCTCCCTCCCCCTTTTCACCCATGAGCCTGACCCAGATTGAACCGGCACTGGGCGGGGCAAAGGAACTGAGGGAGCTCATTGACCGCGCCCATAATTTGGACATCAAGATCATTGTTGACATCGTTCCCCATCTGAACAGGAGAAGCACGGTCATTCCGGATGATCAGGTCATTCACTGCTATGACGACGGTGGAAACCTGGTTGTCAGGGCGTCCACAGATGGACGCTACGGAAGCTGGAACGACGGCAAGCTGCTCAACTATCGAAAGTTTGAGATATGGGAGTGGACAGCAGATTCGATCATGGAGCTGATAGAACGGTTCGATATTGACGGAATACGCTACGACTCAGCGCATGCCGTCCCCATCATGATGAAGCGCAACAACTACCCCCTCATCTACGGGAAACGCCGGAAGCTCGATGAGATGGTCGAGGGAACCATCATCGTAAATGACAGGGAAGATGATCACTTCATCACCACCGGTTTCTATGACTCTGCATGCAGGGACCTCATCGCCATACCCTTTCATTACTATCTCATGCTCTCCATCGAACGGTGTCTCCTGCGGCAGGGCAAGGAGTTCTTCATCAACATCGCGGAATGTTATTGGGGAAGGGAGCGGTTTCTCAGCCGGACCGGGATTCTCCCCTACAACTCTGCACTCTTCAAGATCTGTGAGAACATTATACACGGCAAGACAGATGTACGCGAGATCTACCACCTCTACGACTCCTATTATCCCAGGGCACTGCCTCCGGGAACGCAGCTTCTGGGCATACTGGGCAACCACGATGAGCGGCGCGCCCTCAACACCTTCGGCCTCCGGGGCCTGCGGGCCGCAATCGGACTTACGATCTTCATGAGCGATATTGTGATGGATTATGAGGGAAGCTCCGAGGGGGAGGGATGGAAGGTTTTCCTGGACAACATATACGTGAACTGGAACGACTTCGAATACATGGCCAATCCGGGTCTCGAACAATTTTACAAAGAGACCTACACTTTTCATCGCCGGAACAGGGGGCCCGGCTATCTCATCTGGACCAACAACAACATGGTGGCCGCAGCCATGAAGTTCACCGATGAGGGGATATGGGTAGGGGCATTCAACTTCTCCGACGAGAGCCAGCCGGTTGACCTGCAGTTCGATAATCCATCATTGCCCATAGAGGATGATGCATTCTACCGGGTTGTTGACCCCATATACTCACGGGTTACCGAGCAGTACAGTTACTACACTGGAATGGAGCTGCGGGTCTCGAGGATACACACCATTGTCACCTACACGGACCGCACCAAGTATCTCAGGCTCGAGGAGATCGACGACCATCAAGCGTTCTACAGAGATTTTCTCCATGATTCCCTTTTCAGGTTCAGCACACTGGCTACCATCGAACACGCCAGGCACAACTTCTTCTTCCAGGAACTCTGCGTCCATGTCGGAAGGTATCACGATTTCATTGCCTTTCTTGAAGAGAACGTCATCCGTCTTTTCAATGAGTCCTATCAGCATATCATCGACCTCGGACTGAAGCGCGCACTCTTCCACATCGTCAAGCGCGGCATTGCCCCGGCAAAACGCATTTTGGACTACATCGACAGGCTCGCGAAACATTCGACCGAGGAGCTCGGCACCCTCGGCAAAAACCTTCAGGGGCACAACAAACGCGGTTCGCTGGTTTTCATATCTGCCGAAGCGGAGCCCTTCTCAAAAAGCGGCGGACTGGCAAATGTGGTATACGAGCTCCCGCGGGAGCTCGCCGCCCTTGGAGAAGAGGTGTATGTCATTACTCCCTATTACCGGCACGGGGATGAAAAACTTGTCACCAAGATGCAGAACACCGTTAAACGCTACGGTATCTCATACACCGGGAGGAATGTCCGTTTCAGGGTACAGGACGGGGAGTATAAGTCGGGGGTGCACAGGGGAACAGTCGACGGGGTCACCTATTTTCTCCTCGACCATTATGAATTCTTCGACGGACTGTACTGGGGATACACCGCTGAAGAGAAGCTTCGCCGGCGTGTGGCCTTCGCCCGAGCCGCCACAGAGGTCATTACCGTATTTAACCTGGATCCCATGTGCACCTTTACCAACGACGCTTTCGCGGGCATTTTCAACGGCATTGTGCGGGGAGACCCCTACTACCAGTACAACGTCAACTATCGGCGAAACACCTACTTCCACATCATACACAACATGGGCTGGCAGTACTTTGACGCTTATTTCCGGTATGAGCGGGGGTTCGACCACTTCCTGCTCTTCAATCTTCCGGAATTGCAGGCTGCTAATTTTGTCGATCCCCATCACCATGATCGGATCAACTGTATGGCTGCAGGGATACGCTACTCTGACAGGGTCATTACGGTCAGCCCCTCCTATGCACGCCAGATCGAGGTGGCAGCTGACGGTCTTGAGCCGCTCCTGCACGATGTGATAGGCATCAACAACGCACTTGGAAGAGATTTCACAGGGCAACTGCAGCGCCGGTTCGAGGAATCGGGTTTTGTGGAGGAAAGCTTTCCACTGTTGCTCGAACAGGTGAAAAACAAAAAAAAACTGCGCATACAGCTTACGGAACGCTTCCCCGAACTTCTCGAGAGCGCCCGGTTTTGCGAAACCGTACCCGATATGCAGCGGCGGGAAACGCTGGTGAAGATGCGCAACAAGCTTTTACTTCAGGCTCAGCGTGATCTGGAGGTGAACCCGGACCGTGTGCTCTTCTCCATGATACACCGCATCTCTGAGCAGAAGGGGTTTCAGCTCCTGCTCGATGCCTCGGAGGGTATTTTCAGACATTTAAAATTTCAGGGTATCATAGGCGGCCCCATTTCAGGGGGCGACCAGCGGGGAGAGGAGCTTGCTCGAGGGCTTCAGTACCTGCAGGACTTCTATCGCGACAGTGTTTCTGTCAACATCGGCTTTCAGGATGTTGCCGTCCCCCTGCTCTCCTCCGATATATTTCTCATGCCCTCCATGTACGAGCCGGGCGGCATCTCGCAGCTCGAAGCCTTTGCATGCGGCTGCTTTGTGGTGGCCCGGGCTACAGGGGGCCTGCGCGATACCGTGTACCCCCTGCAGGTAAAGGACGGAGAGATTGAGGGAAACGGATTCCTCTTCGCAGACTTTACCGCTGCATCCTTCTATGATGCCATGGAACGCTGCCATGATTTCTACAAAAAGGCTGATGGAGATCTGCTCCACAAAGGCCGCCAGTCAGCCCGGCACTACGTGTATTACTGGGACCGTTCAGCACGACAATATATAGAAAACATTTACACGATTAAGGAGATCATACGCAGGGATTGAGCCTTCTAATCCCACATTCCCAGCAGGACAACCACTGTCCTTTCACCCGAGTGATAGTGATTTTCGGGAATTATACTTCCCCTTCCGCCGTCCAGTGAAAGCATATAGGCACTTTTCAAACCTGTGTCGTATACAAGGCGCCAGGTGAAACCCTCACGTATAGGCAGGCGAACATCCATCTGCTGCGCATCCATGTTGAAGATCATGAAGAGAGAGGAATTGCCATTATTAAGTCTGCCGTCTTTTTCCGTCAGAGTGAGCTCACAGCAGAGGAGCCGCATGTCCGCATCTTCCCAGTTGGGGGGATTGAGATCGGACCCGTACCAGCTTATGTCGGGATGATCAGATTCCTCAGCTCTTTCACCCGAGAAAAAGGAGCATTGACGGAAAACGGAAAATTCCTTCCGCAGACCGATGAGCCCCCTGCAGAAGGTCAGCATGTCGCGATTACGCTCTGTCAGGTCCCAGGGGAACCAGCTAGTCTCATTGTCCTGGCAATAGGCGTTGTTGTTTCCCCTCTGCGTCCGCATCACCTCATCTCCGTTCAGGAGCATGGGTATGCCGCGCGACATGAGCAGTGCACAGAGCCCATTTCTCACCATTCTCCTTCGAAGCTCGAGCACCTCTGCGTCATCGGTTGCACCCTCCACACCGCAGTTGAAGGCGTTGTTGTTATCTGTCCCGTCACGGTTGTCCTCACCGTTTGCCTCATTGTGTTTCTGTTCAAAACTGTACAGATCGTACAGGGTGAACCCGTCATGCGCCGTAATGTAGTTGATGCTGCTGCAGGCGGCCCTTCCCCCTTTGCCGAAGATGTCCTGTGAACCTCCAAACCGGGTCGCAAAGCCGCCGACCTGGCCTCTGTCTCCCCGAAGGTACTTTCTCACCGTGTCACGGTAGCTGTCGTTCCACTCCATCCACCCTGCAGGGAAGCGGCCCGTCTCCCGTGCTGCTATGTCCCAGGGTTCGGCAATGAGTTTAACTCCGCTGAGTACCGGATCTTCACCAAGAGCATCAAAGAAACCTCCCTCTGAAGTGAATGCACCCTCCCTGTATCCCAGAACAGTTGCAAGGTCAAAGCGAAACCCATCAACGTGCATCTCCTGTACCCAGTATCTGAGTGAATCCATGACCAGTCTGAGCACCACAGGTTTTTCAATGTCCAGGGTATTCCTGCAGCCGGTCACGTCCCTGTAAAACCTTCCCGGATGATCAGCAGGGCCTTCGAGTGCATAGTAGGAGGGATTGTCGATGCCCCTGAAGCAGAGTGTGGGGCCGAGCTCGTTCTCCTCTCCCGTGTGGTTGTACACCACGTCAAGTATAACCTCCATACCTGCACGGTGCAGCTCGCGCACGAGGGTCTTGAACTCCTGCACCTGGCTGCCTAGAGATGAGCCGGCAGCGTAGGAGGATTCTGGTGCGAAGAAACCGATGGTGTTGTACCCCCAGTACTCGGTTAGGCCCTTTCCTACAAGTTCGTCGCGGATGTGAAACTCCTGAACCGGAAGGAGCTCAATCGAGGTAACACCGAGATCCCGCAAATAGGGAATTCTCTCCACGAAACCGAGATAGGTTCCCGGGTGGGCAACTCCTGAGGACGGATGTGCGGTGAATCCCCGCAGATGCACCTCGTAGATGATCATCTCACTCGGTGCTACAGTAGGCCCTGTATCATCACCCCAGTCAAAACTGCTGTCCATGACGATGCACTTTGGAACGAGAAGGGTATTGTCCCGACTGTCCATACAGAGATCCTTATCGGA
>JAGLSF010000169.1 GCA_023136305.1 Spirochaetota bacterium | reverse complement strand
CAGGTATTTCCTGTGGTACGACCGAAGGGAGTGCCCTTGGTAATGGCAGAAGCCTGCGGAAAGCCGCGCTGTGAGTTTAGCTATCTGATTCAACCCCAGCCTGAATGCTCTCGAGTGCTTTTTTCGCTTCTATACGAACCCGCTCATTCGTATCGTATTCAGCCTTGAAGGTGAGAATTTCCACAGCATCAACATACTTCTTTTCTGCAAGTCCAATTACCGCAAAATACCGCACCCTATCGAAATCCGAGCGCAGTGCCTGTACTAGATACTCTCCACTCTTTGCCGAATCTATATCCGATATGCCCTTTACCGCGTACTCAGCAACTTCATGAGTTTCATCCTGAAGTAGCTCGCCAAGTACGTCGAGAACGGATTCTCCTCCAATTTCACCAAGACTGTGCACCGCATACATACGAAGATATTTGTTTTCGTAGTTATTTCGGGCAATCTCCTCAAGGAGATCAAGGGAGCGAATACTTTTTACTTGACCGAGGGCCAGAATGGCCCTTCCCTTCAATTCATCATCCTCACGAGCATCCGTAAGGATCTCTATGAGAGCATCCTCAATACTAATGTCACCAATCTGCCCCCACGCATCAATGATAGCTTTTTTAATTCTTTTTGTCGATTCATTATTAACATAATAGCTTCTGAGCACCTCGAGTGCCGAGCGTGACCCAGTAACTCCCAATGCGTAAATGACAATATCTCTGTAATCCTCATCTGCATGACCATTGTATAATTCATTGACAAGTAGTTCCTCCGCTGTCTTGAGCTCAAAAGCAGCAATGTATCGAACCAGGGCAGAAAACACTTCAACAGAATGCTCCTCCTGAAAGAGAACGAGTATCCCCTCGTTAATCTCGTCACCGAGGTTTTCTGTAACATTTGCAAATGCACTGGCAATATCCAGATCGGTGCCGTAACGAATAACCTGGTTGTAAAACTCAACATTTTGAGCGACTATGTTAGTTGAGATTGGCAAGATGAGGACACTTATGGCAATAATGAGCTTAAATTTCATGCGCAGCACTCTTAAGGTTTCTCTTTTAAGTATCGGAATGTAAAAAGGTATGTTTATGCTTCTTTGTGCCTGACGCTGCGACAGCCCTAGATATGAAAGGGGTATAATCCGTGTTCGGGGCACCGTACATAGGACAATACTTTATCTTTCTTAACAATGCTGCAGACATAAATCCTGTGAAGATACAGTTCAAGGACCATGAGGTAAGATTGAAGGGAAAGGAGACTCCTTCTATATGGCATGAACGGGTATATCTCAGCCCCACTATACTTCAGAGAAAGTGGCTTGACTATAAATACAGGGACCGCTTTATCCCCTCTGTGAAATACGACAACATACTTCCCCTTGAAATGGACTATCCATTCCTGCAAAAACTTGGAGAAGAGACAACTATTCGCATACGTTCAACTGACAAAACCTACAGGAATGTGTATATCAGTATCTACAACAGTGCAGGGGAAAAGGTGTTTCGCAAAGAGCTGAAAAGGCTTCTCCTCCGCTCAGAGGAAACCGTTTCCTTTTCAACAAAGCTACCAGGTGTCTATACCATACTGTTTTCAACGGCAGAACATACGTTTAAGAAAACATCCTTACTCTACTATCGCAACAGAATAGTTATCACCTATGATGATCGGGAAAATGAAGAATATAAAAAGTTTCTCTCAATTCTTGAAAAAAAAGGTGTGGCCTCCAGACTCTTCTGTACATCCTGCAAATCACCCTGCCTTCCAGCAGAACCCTTTTCAACATCCGGCTATGTGCACAAGAATTACATTCCTGTCAAGGAATACCTTGGCATTGAGCACACTGGTATGGACCGTATATCCCGATTTATCATGGGTATGGACCACCCCCTCACCTATAAACGTGGGCTCATTCATCTCCTGAACATGCTCCGCCTTGCTTCGGTCGATGATGAAATAACCATTGTTACAAATCTTTTCAAGGACGACCCGCCTTTTGCATATTTCATTACAGACCGTCTCTTTCTCTTCAACATGATACCTCTCATGGACAACCGTGAACTACAAAATATACTCAACCGCGTTGACGATTCTCTTCTCGCATCTGCCCTCGTAGGTCAGAGTGGAGAGCTTCTGGCAAAAGTTCTCAACAACATTTCCCACCGCAGGTCTGCACGTGTTCGCCAGGACCTGCAGATGAAACCCAGGGGATATACGGGAAACACAGCAAGAAGAGATATGCATAGGCTGATAAGAACATTTTTCGAGGAACGATTTGGACGGAACCTTAAAATACCCTGGGGGACTAAACTCCGATACAGAGCGAAGGATGTGTTCGGCCACTGTGCTGAAAGCAATGCTTGCGAGATCTTCAATCATGATGGAAGCTTTGTCTTCCACACAGGTATTGATCTATACGATATACTGCCGCAGGTATCGCCCCTGTCTTCAATTCACACCTTTGATAATCGATGTGTCTGTTACGACGTGGAAAGCTGTTTGACAGATATATTCACGGTGAACGGTGTTTCTGAGAGTACTGTGTATCTCGCAAGTAATTTTGGAATTCCTTTCGCACTGATCCACATTTATAACTGGAATGATTCTCTTGAAGATACTGAACGGATTGAAAACATCGGCAGGTCGACCATTGTACCGATAGTTGTGTACTCATCTGCAATAATTCTCACTATAGGTGCCATTAACTCTCGCGGGAGGACCTGTGAACAGGTGATACGTATTAAAAAGAAGGAAGACTGATTGGAAATCAGCCTCCCTCCCAATTATCGTGAGTTACTCGAATCGAACAAGATCTATATTATACTCCCCTTTAATTTCTTTTATGACCTCGGTATAAAGTTTCTCGAAGTGTGGTTTCGGTTTGAAATAGTCGAGATCATAACACTCGTTTACCTTTTCACCAAGGGGGGCGTCGGTAAGCTGATCGACATACCTGGGGATGATCTTCTCGAGTAGTTTGTTTGCATCCTTTCTCGTTATCCCTCTACAGGCATGTCCAACCTGACAGGTAAACTCCATGTCAACGGGCGTGCATCCGTCTGTCTGTCTCGCTTTGCCGGGGTGCACATCTTCAATACCTGAACCGGAAGCGATGAGCATGAGCAGACACGCAAGTGCTTCATCGAAATACATCTTTGTTGCTGCTCCCGCAGCAGCGTAGAGAAGCGTGTAGTAGGGAACATTCATGTTCCTCGCAATAGCCTGTGTACTCGCAGAAGTTGCCCAAAGCACGTCCGGATGCGACGAACAGACATGTGTCATGTGAATCGGATATATGAGATGATAGGTGGCCCGGATGACAAGGATGCCGTGCAGACTGTATGCTGTATTCACAACTGCCAATCCTTCAGGTCCCCCGGCATAGCCGCCGAGAAGTGGGCCTGCTTCCTGCCCGATGTTTGCTCCCCACGCAGTGAGGTAGGCAGTTTGGTTCAGTGATGAGTAGTCGGTTTTCAACTCTGCAAAGGGTGCAACAAGCCATCCGTCTGAAGGACGGGCCCCGAATTGTGGTGCAGATGAGGCGATCGTCGAAACACCTGTTGAGGCTGAAGAGACGTGATCAATGATGCCGAGACCGGGCCTGCCAGCCCTGCGGCACCCCTCACGGCCATACTGCATGGCACGGATAGCGGCAAACACCTCGCTGGGCGCACCAGCTGCAGTTCTGATGTGACCGAGTGTGTTTATGATCGGAATACTGATGGTTTTTGCTTTTGATATACGTGCATAAGATTCCACAAGCTGTAGAGCATTATCTTCAGATGTATTGGTACCTGAACCCACATGGCAGTGCGGCAACTCATTATCATCGGGCTTTCTTCCCTTCATGACGCAGCGGTCCGGCCCCTCGCCGAAATAGGCTTCTTTCGGAGCATCCTCAACTGCCTCGAGAATCTCAGATTTCGTAAATTGAATTACGCGTTCTGTATCAGTAATAAAGGTACCGACTTCGGAGTAAAACTCAACTGCTGCCTCGAATATACGATCTGCAAGATCATCATCGGTGTTCACATACTCCTTACGGTCATAGGTGATATCGAACTTCTTCAATACCCTGCGGAGTGCAGGGATGAAAACCTTGACGTCAAAATCCTTCTGAGCCATCATGGGACCGGTTGCTGCCCTGTCGATGACATCGATGAAATTAACCATTAGGAAGCACCTCCCTTCTGTGCGATGAGTTTTTCGGCTATCTCAACAGCGCCAACAGCTGACGTGCTCGTGCCATCGGCACCAATCTGCTCCGCCCATTCCGCATCGACCGGGCCGCCACCGACCAGCACAATATACCTGTCACGCAAGCCTCTCTCCTTGAGATAATTGATCGTATCTCTCTGATAGGTCATGGTCGTGGTCATGAGTGCTGAGAGGGCAACAACATCCGCGTTTGCCCTCTCAGCTTCCTGTACAAAAGTCGTTGGAGACACGTTGGCGCCAAGATCAATGACATCGAAACCATGGGTTTTCATCAGCGTAATAACGATATTTTTGCCTATTTCATGAATATCTGAGACAACAGTTCCGAAGACCACTTTCCCGGTGCTCTTAACCTGCTTACCCGCTTCAGCAAGTTTTGGTTCAATAACCTTCATTCCTTCCTGAAAAGCTTCCGCAGCCATAAGCATCTCAGGAAGAAAGATCTCACCGGCACTAAATGCTTCACCAACCTTTTTCAAGCCGGTCATCATGCCATCATGGATCAGTTCAAGAGGTTCGGTATCATTGAGCACTTCGTTCAAAGCGCTTACCAGTGCATCAGCATCACCTTCCTGTAAAGCTTCAGACATTTTCGAGAATGCCTCCTTCTTTCCCATAAACCAGCCTCCTTCCCGTATACAAAGTATATGCGCATTATAGCTGTCTATACAGCTTCCGTCAAGTTAATTATAGTAAAAAAATTCTTTCGGTCATCCATGTAAGTTAGGTTTAGTGGACGTTTTCGATAGGGCCGTCGAAGGCCCACTCATGTCAGATCAGGATTACTATCTCAAACGGTATTTGCCGACACTGACGAAGGTGATACAGAAGCACAAAGTCAAGTATATGCCCGACACACCACCTCTGAAACCATTTTCATGAATAAGGTTGAAGCACTCGACAAGGTGGCTTTCTTTTCCAA
>JAGLSF010000168.1 GCA_023136305.1 Spirochaetota bacterium | reverse complement strand
TATTATTGCCCTGAGTCTACAGGCAATTTTTCTTTTCAGTACATCACCCCAGCTGACTTACGCGTTCGTTCGTAATCTCATCACATGAGACTGACTGAGCTGTGGAGGGAGCAGGATATCGATATGTCCATACTTTTAAAAAGGGCCACGAGAATACTGGTGCAGGGTGTTACGACAACCGAGGGGAGGCAGAATACGTCCCTCATGCTTGAAAGCAAGACTGAAATCGTGGCCGGGGTAAGTCCTGGCCGTTACGGGCAGGAAGTGATGGGTGTTCCCGTCTACGACAAGGTGAGTGAGGCAGTGAAGGGGCACCGTATTGACCTGTCCGTGATTTTTGTGCCGAGAAATGCTGTCCTGACTGCTGCCACGGAAGCTATGGATGAGGGAATCAAACTCATCGTCATCTGTACGGATGGCATTCCCGTGACTGAAACGCTGAAAATAAAACGGGCAGCACAGGAAGCCGGCTGCACCATCATCGGACCAGGTTCCTCAGGAATTTACATACCTGGAGAGAGCAAGGTCGGTACCATCTCGAATGAATATATACTTGAAGGGGATGTGGGCGTGATTGCCCGAACGACTGGTAATGAGGTGAAACTCTGCCAGAGTCTCTTCAAGGAAGAGTTGGGTGAGAGTGCTGTTATCAGTCTTGGTGGCGGCGACATCATCGGTACCGGATACATCGAAATCCTCGAAACCCTCAATGAAGACCCCAAGACCGAAGTCATTGTCATCGGCGGTGAAACAAAGGGCAGACTGGAAGACGATGTGGCACACTTTATTCAGGATTCGGGGTATGATAAGCCGGTTATCGCCTATCTCTTCAACAAGGAGAGCGATCCATCAACGACGCAGGAAAAGGAAAAGCTCTTCCGTGAGGCGGGCGTTACCGTTGTGGAGGATATCTGGGAAATTGGACAGATAATCCATGACTCCACGGTTGAGGAATAATCCTTCCGGAGCTAATTGTCAATGACAGCTCAAGAAGACCGGTTCCTGGAGATTGACTCGGTAAGAACTCGATACTGGTCAGGCGGCGGCAGCGGACCTCCCGTTGTGCTGCTGCACGGTATCGGCGCATTCTCAGAAACATGGCTAATGAACTTCGATGCCCTATCCAGGGTGCATCGGGTCTTTGCCGTTGACATTCCCGGACACGGTTATACTGACAGATCCCGCAACTCCTACACCATCGAGTACTATGCATATTTCATTGACGCATTTATTACATCGCAAAACATCGACCGGGTACATCTGATCGGAAATTCCTTCGGGGGCGGAATAGCCCTTCAGTATGCAAAGAGCTTCACTGAAAAGACAGATAAAATCGTTCTCGTTGCAAATCCCGGCTTTGGTAAGGAGATAGCGCTTCCGCTCAGACTCGTTGGCATCCCCCTCATCGGAAAACTCCTGCTTCACTCCAGGGGAGATGAAGATTCAAGGCGTAAAAGAAGCGTCAATATTTTAAAAGCTCTTCTGTATGATACAGATCGTATAGATCCCACAATGAGGGAGATACTGATTGGAATGTACAGCCGGATGGGTACTATCCCTCACGCCGGCAGAGCTGTACATGACATTCTGCGAAGGTATACGAACATATTCGGCCTCAGGCCCCGATACATGCGTGAGTTTGAGCAGAAAATCCATGAGGTTGAGGCAGCCACCCTCATCGTGTGGGGAGAGAATGACAGGGTGATCCCCCTACAGCATGGAGTTGTGGGGCAGAAACGCATGCATAATGCGGTACTTCACACCATGAAGGACTGTGGCCATATGCCACAGGTGGAGCACCCCGATGAGTTCAACCGAATTGTTATTAACTTTTTAAAGAATTGAATCCGCCCCTTACCCTGCATCAATCCACGGTTATATCGTTTACGCGAACGATGACGTCAACCTTGTCCTTCTCCTTGAAGAAAGGTTTAAGCCGGAGATAGGAAATGATCAGTCCCTTCCTGTTCTTCTCGATGCCTTCAAGAAAGAGGAAGAGATCACGGGCGGAAATCGCATCAATCTTCATTTCAACCGACGAGACTGTGACACCCTGCTTCGTTTCCGCACCCCTGGGGCGAATGTACTCTATGTTATCCCTGATGCCTGCTCCCTGGGCCTCGTTTTCAAGATAGGTGAGTACCGCCAGGGATTTCTTTTCCTGAAGCTGAGAACGGTAGAGATCGTAGGCACTCCTGGCTGAAAGGTATCGTCCGGCGAGGAGTTCGTAACTGCCGTAGCTGTTTTCCAGCTCAATTTTCTCGCTGCCGTACTCGTCCCGCGTCCTCATAAGCGGTGTATAGACAAACTGATATATTAAAAAGACAATGAACAGCGCCCCCGCACCGATAATGAACATCTTCTCCCGGCCCGATATATTGCGAAGCATTCCCTTAATCTCCACCTGAAAGATCCTCCACCACATCAATATCAAACACAAAGGTCACGGTAAACCCCTCCGTACTTCCAGTGGTGCCTGTGTTGGACACTCTGACATCGGTAAAATATTCAGAGAGCAGAAGCTCCTGCCTGATCCTGTCGATATCGGAAAAGGTGCGAGCCTTGCCGGAAAACTTTATTCGGTCCCGCCCGATGATCAGGTCCGAGTACTCCATGACCACGTCATCCGGTAAGTACAGTGAGAGCTCCTTTAAAAGCTGTAGACAGCTGAAGCGGGCGTCCGTCTGCGTTTTCAGTGAATCGAGACGCCCCTCCATCTCACTCACCTGAACCTTCGACTCCTCCAGCGTAACGGAAGGATCCCCGTAGACCTCGCTGCTCAGGGCCCTAACTCTTTCCCTGAGTAGTGAGATTTGTCCCTTTCTGGTGCGAATATCGATCGCAAGTCCAGACGTGGCCAGAATGAGAAGTATTAGGAGAAGTCCCCCCACGATACTGAACTCTCTGACACTCACATAGCCCTTCATCCTTGGCCTGAACTCATCTTTCAGGAGATTCACCCGTCCTGCTGTCTGATTAACCTCCTGAATCATTCCATAGAGAGGCAGTACATCGGCAGCGCCTATATCTCCGCTGCCCTGCAGCGATCGCTCATACCTGTAGTGAGGGACCTCCTGATAACTTATCTCCATGCCCTTGAGCAGGTCCGAAAACCTCTCCCCCGTCTTTTCACCGGAACGGGCCACGTTGAGGTAGACGATAGATGGATTTGCCGTTTTGAAAACCATGATGAGCTGTGACCGAAGCTCCCTGAACAGCTCATCCCGGGAGCCGTCGGCATCTCCCACCCCATCACCCATGACGCGTATGCCCGTTCTGATCCTTAAGCCCTCGACGCACTGTATGTATACGGATGATGCCCGGATATCCACGAGTACATAGGATTCGTCATCAACCAGTGACTTCATGGCATACAAGAGTGCCGTATCATAGGGAATGACTGCGCGCAGGTTGTCCCTGTAGGACCCGAGCTCCTCAAGGAGCGTATGAATGTGCTCCTTTTCGGTGGAAAAGCTGTACACCTCAGTATCAACGGTGTAAAAATCGGTAAGATAGTCTCCTTCAGGATCGGGGAGATACTCTTTCACCTCATAGCGGATAATCCCTTCGATCTTCTGCCGTTCAGTGAATGGAAGGGTTATTCTGTTTCTGAAATAAAGGCCCGGTGACAGGAGATAGTAGAGGCTCTCCTTCTCAATACCAATCTCGGAAAGCATCTCCTCTATACTCTGCCCCTCCCCCCTGTACACCTCCAGCCTTTCCTTCAGGGGGAGTTTCTCGGAAGATCGCAGAAGCCAGAGTGTGCCTTCCCTGATGTACAGGAAGGCAGCCCGTTTGGCTGCACCGATCCTCACATTAAAGAGATCTGTTAAAGTAGACAACACGAATTCCCCCACTGTCCCTCAATATCACAGCAGTAATAGTACGCATGAACCTTCCGGCACTTCCCGTTGCAGTGATTCTGAATATGTCGCTCTTTACAGTAATGAGCGGGGCAATCTCATCATATAATACCTCAGAGACCGATTCAACATTCTTTACGTCCTCGACTCGTTTAAAGGGATTCTCCTGCCGGTACTCAAGTACATCATCAACAATCGTCTCATCCATATCCTGCGAAAGGCTCAGGAGAACAGGGTATGCTGCTGTATTGATGTTGATCCTGCCGTCTCCGTACACAGTCAGATAGTCATACAGGGGTTTGTAGCCTTCCAGCACGAGTGAAGAACGTGCAGAAGGTGGGAGGAAGAGCATCTCCCGTTCCACATCTTTGACGAGCAGGAGTTCCCCCGTGGTAATCATCGGGGCGTTCCGCACTTCATAGGAGGGTGTACGCGCGGCGTAGTAATAGGCCTCAGCGCCCATTCCCTGCGGTATATCGTCGCTGTCCTGCCAATCAGTAATAGCATCTATCACACTTTTCTCAAGGTACAGGGCATCGAATATACGCTCCAGCATGACCCGCCGCCGCTTGTCCTCGATCCCATACTCGGTAACGAGCTCCTGTATGTTGAACCGCGCCTTCTCATCCTCGATGGTAACGGTTATGATCCCCTCTTCGAAGGGAATGGGAGGAAGCTCTCCATACCAGTAATCGCCCGGCCCGTCATACTCGTTGGTGTCGATCTTTAAAACCGTCAAGGCCGTCTTGTAACCGCCAAAAGCGTAGTAGAGTGCCTTCTTGGCCTGTGACGAGTTGATCGCCATCCGAAGATTAATAGTGCTCGAACGGGTAAACTCAAGCGTCACAAAGGAAAGGGCAGTGACGAGAACGAACACCATCATGAGGGCAAATGCATCGACCCTGGAACGCCTGTTTCCCCGTCCGTTATTTTGCGCCTCTGTCCGGTACCTCAATTTCTGTTTACATTTCGGATATATGGACATTGAAAAACTCTCTGTACTTCCTTCCACCGAGCGAGAATACGAGCTCAATGCTTTCAGGCAATTCGTCCTGGCTTTGTGTGTCCCAGCTTTCAAACCAGCGCCCATCGCTTTTGAACCGAAAGAGAAAGGAGGTGAATTCCTCACCGACAATAAACTCAACCGGCTCGTCGAACTCCCGGGGAGGAAGACTGTAAAGGTATATCCTTTTCCTGAGTGCTATATACTGGTCTCCAGCTTCACTCGGCGAAACCTCATACTCCACGCGGACGACCTCTCCCCTCTTTCCGAGCTCGA
>JAGLSF010000167.1 GCA_023136305.1 Spirochaetota bacterium | reverse complement strand
AAACACTGCTGTTTCATTCTCCTGGTGCTGATATGCCTTCCGCCGGCCACTGCTGACGGCAGGAGCTCTGAAGGGGAAATTGAGTACACCATTCCTTCGGTGTCACTCACGCTCCTCTCCGAGAAACCACTGACCATCGGCGACCCCATTGACCTGGCACTCACCGTGTACCACGACAGAAAGGACGTCTTCGTGTATCCGGAAGAGGGGGATGACTTTGCACCCTTCATGCTGAGGGACCACTCCATGAAGAGAAAGAAGGTTGGCCCACGAGAGGTAAAAACCATTGTACTGTACACCATATCCGTATTTCAAACCGGCGATGTCCGACTTTCCCCGTTAACGGTAACAGTTGGGGAGGTTGCATTGCAGACAGAGGAGCTGACCTTCGCTATACTATCCGTACTCCCTGCAGACAAGACGGAACCCCAGCTCATGGACATAGTACCACCCTACCGAGCGCGGATCAGGACCATAACGGTAACTATCATACTTCTCGGTATTGCCGCTGCATTCGGCCTATTCATTCTGGTCAGAAAATATCTCATACATCCCCGCCAGATACCAAAGACCATTGTCGAAAGTGATGTACTCTTCGATCCCTACGAGGACTCCATAAGTGAACTGGAGAGCATACGGAAGGAGCATGCAAGGGAACAGGCTGATTCGAAAAAAGTATACAGCACCATCTCCCATACCCTGAAACTGTTCTTTGGAAGCTTCTTCACCATTCAGGCCCTCGAAATGACAACTTCCGAATTGAAGCGCTACCTCAGGCGAAGTGAGGCAAGGCGTGCGAAATATGTGCATCCGAACAGGTTGATTAATATACTGCACAGAAGTGATATGGTTAAATTTGCCAGGGAAATTCCGCTGCACAGCAAAGTGGAGCATGACATCGACCAGTCGATCACCATAATCAAAGAGGCCCAGGTGAAAATGCAGGAAGCACATCGCCATTGGGCGGAGGTGGCAGGCGATGGAGTTTAAAAATCCATTTATACTCTGGGGACTGGCCCTACTCCCGGTTTTATTCTATTTCCTGTTTGTCAGGGAACGGGAGTGCAGCATGGGCGCGCCCTTTTTCTCCCTGTTTCCCGGGATAACCACGGTCCGTATACAGCTCTTCTTCTTCTCGAAGGTTCTGCTCGTGCTTGCCCTTGGACTATTCATCGTGGCCCTCGCACGGCCACAGAAGGGATATATTGAAGAGACCCTCGAAACGGAAGGCATAGATATCGTTCTATCACTCGACATATCATCGAGCATGAAGGCCGAGGATTTCAAGCCAAACCGCCTCGGAGCGGCAAAGAATGTTGCAAAGGAGTTTATCGGAGGACGGAAAACCGATAAAATCGGCCTCGTGACCTTCAGCAGGAAGGCGATCACACAGAGCCCGCTGACCATAGATTACAATATACTGTACGACTTCATCGACACCATTGAGATTGGTATGATACCCGATGGTACAGCGATCGGAAACGCTATTGCCGAGAGCTCGAAACGTCTGGCCGGTGGAATGGAGAAAAGCAAGGTACTCATACTTCTCACTGACGGAATCAACAATAGCGGCGAAATCGACCCCTTAACTGCAGCCAGGGCTGCGGTGGCCCTGGACATAAAAATATACACCATTGGGGTGGGCAGCATGGGAAGTGCCCCCTATCCGGTACAGAACCAGGTGTTTGGCAAGCGATACGTTTCCGTTCCCGTGCAGATAGATGAAGAGGTGCTCAGGTCCATCGCTCAAATCACGGGAGGGCGTTACTTCAGGGCGACGGATACGCAGAAACTCGAGGACATCTACGGTGAGATCGACCAACTCGAGAAGAGCAAGATAGAGATCAAGCAATACCGAAAAACCAGGGAGCGTTTTGTGGCGCTAACGCTTATCGGTATGCTGCTGTTCTGCCTCTATCTTATGCTCACGAGAACATATTTGAAAACGATTCCCTGAGAGTTGAGGACTAAGGCATGGAACTCGTTCAATTTGCAAATCCCCTGTACCTGTATGTACTCGCGCTGGTACCGGTGGTGTATATCCTGTTCCTGCTCATGCACAGGAAGAGGATGAAGACCATCGAACGCATGGGCAGGGCCGAGACGCTGAACAGCTTTGCCAGACGGGACCTGCGCGGTTCAATCCCCCGGGAAGGGCTGTTCGCCTCTCTCGCACTTTTGTTCTTCATCATCGCCCTTTCGAAACCCCAGGCAGGCACCCGACTGGAGCCGGTCACCATTACCGGTTCTGACATATACATAGCCATTGACCTCTCACAGAGCATGAGGGCCGAGGACGTCAAACCCAATAGGCTGGAGCGTGCAAAGATCGGGGCCCTTGAGCTCATCAACTCACTGCAGGGAGACCGTGCCGGTATTATATTCTTTGCCGGTGACGCTTTTGTGCAATGTCCGCTTACAGGCGACTACAATGCCCTTGTCTCGGTGATAAACTCTCTCTCCTTCGAAACAGCCGTATCCAGCGGCACATCGATTAGCGCACCCCTGGAGCTTGCGATGACTTCACTGAAACCCGAGGATGACCACTATGCGGTTATGCTGCTTCTCACAGATGGGGAAAACACAGGACCGGACCCGGAAAAGGCTATCAAAGAATTGACAAAGCGCGACATAAAAGTGTTTTCCATCGGCATTGCCACGAAATCCGGCGCTCCCATTCCCGTGTACGACGAAAATGGGCAAAAAACCGGTTACAAGAAAGACCAACAGGCCAAGGTAATCATCTCACAACTCGATGACTACCTGTTGAGAAATATCGCTGAGAGAACAGGCGGTGAGTACTTCAAGACAACCGATACCTTTGATGAGATCCGCCGCTTCAACTCAGCCCTCGATACACTGAAAAAACGCGAGTATGAGACGAAGCGCTACACCGTGTACGAAGAACGCTTTCAGATACCACTTGCCCTGGGCATACTGTTCCTGCTCATATACGCCTCAATCACCGTGCGCGTGAGGAGAACATCTAAATGAAACGCACAGCAACGCTCCCCTTAATCCTCTCTATTCTCCCACTTCTCTTTACAGCGGAAATCCTGTCAGCGGACCCATACACCTCGGTGATGCGAAAGGGCACCCGTTATTACAGAAACGAGCTCTTCAGGGAGGCCCTTGGGTTTTTTCAGGAAGGGATGGAGAAAAACGAGAAATCGGTCGCACCTCATTTCAATACAGGCGCCGCTCTCTACAAAATGGAGAATTACGTACAGTCAATAGAATCTCTCACTGCAGCCCTCAAACGGACCAGTGATAACGAAGAGATTGCTCAGATTCACTACAACCTGGGCAATAACCACTACCTTATAGGGAACTACGATAAAGCGGCTGAACACTACGTGCAGGCCCTCGAAAAGAACCCCTACGACCTCAACACGAAGTTCAACCTCGAGCTTGCGTTGAAGAAGCTTTCCGACCAGGCCTTCCCCTCACAGGAGGAGACAGAGGATGAGAAGGGGGAGGGAGGTCCGGAACAAACTGAAAATGAGCGAAGCGAAGAGGCCGAACACAAGGGCAGCTCTGGTGAACAGGAGCAGACAGCCGATGAATTCTCGCGTGAGGAGGCAGAGCGGCTCTTTGATTCGGTGAATAACGATCAGTCGAGAATTATCAATGAAATAATACAGAACAGAGCTGGAAAGGTACAACATGAGAAGGATTGGTAAGGTGCTGTTTCTCTGGGTATTGATCATGGGGACTGCCCTGGCCGGGTTTGCAGATGAGAGGATAGTCAATGTATTTGCCGAAGTGGATGCCGACGAAGTCGGTCTGTTTGACACCTTCAAATTGACGGTGACCGTTGAGGCCGAAAACATCAAGCGCATGCCAAAACCAGAGGTTCCAGAGCTGCAGCATTTCAGTATTGTAAACGAGAGTACACGAACACAGTCAAGTATATCCATTGTTGATGGACAGGCTTCCCGGAGAAAGGTCATCTCCTTTGTCTACACCGTGAAGCCTGAGAAAAAGGGCACCTTTACCATTGACCCGGTACGCATACGCTATGGGGGAGAGGTTTTCAAGACCGAACCTCTGCTCATCACCGTTGTGGAGGGCAGGAAACGGGGAGAAGAGGGGCGCTTCATGTTCCGTGACGGGACTGCCATCGACATGGAGAAACTGCGAGGCGACATCTACGTTCAGGTGAAACCGGAAAAAACCGAACTTCTCGAAGGAGAACAGCTGTTCCTCACCTACATTCTCTACTCGCGTCTCGATATCGATTCCATATCCCTCAAACAAAATCCTAGTTTTCCCGGTTTTTACATAGAAGACATATACAATGCCACCAGGCTCGAGTACCGGCGGGAGGAAATAGACGGCAGAATCTATACTACTTCCCTGATTAAAAAAGTCACCCTTTTTCCACTTAAAACCGGCAGCTACGCTCCAAAGCCGCTCGTTCTCGAGGCCACGGTCATTGTAAAAACCGATGACCGCTTCGATGTATTCGGCCGGCCCTTCACCTTCGAAATCGAGAGCACACCATTCGAGATCAATGTGAAGCCCATTCCCAAGGCAGCCGGGAGTGACACATTCAGTGGAGTCGTGGGAAGCCTTGATGCTGCACTGTCCACACCCGTTTACAACATTCGAACAGGCGAATCCATGACCTGTTATCTCACGCTGAAGAGCACCGGAAACCTGAATGTCATCAGTGACCCTGGTCTGATTCTTTCATCCAGGGGAAGGGTATATCTCTCGGAGACTATGCGGGATACGGTGGAAGAGGAAAAGACAGTCTATTTTGTGAAAAAATTCGAATACACTATCATTCCCGAGGAAAACGGTAAACTGGACATCGGTACCGGTGACATAACCTACTTCGATACAGCCGAGGGGCAGTACATTACACTCATCGCAGAGCCCTTGCAGCTGACTGTCACCGGTGAAGACATCGTACGAGAGAAACCCATCAGGGGCGGGAGGAAAGTATTTTCAACGGCCACCCTGCAGTTTATCAAGGGCGGCACCAAGTCTTTGAAGAGTGTCACGGCATCTCCTCTTCAGTCACTCCCCTATTTTATATACCATGTTGCACTGACGGTCATTACTGCAGCTCTTTTCCTGATAATACTGAAAAAGGAAAAACTCGAGAAAAATGTGGAGCTTCTCAGGATGAAGCGGG
>JAGLSF010000166.1 GCA_023136305.1 Spirochaetota bacterium | reverse complement strand
AATCGCGCTATACTTTATTAAAGCTTCTCGTCCCAAAAGGGACGAGACTTTCAGAGGAATAGCTTACACTGTGATGCCCTTCCGATGGACAGATAAGAACCTGCTTCCTAATATTTCAGTTTTTCCCGCACGAATTGGCGAACCGACTCGGTGTCGAAACCACTGTGGATCATGCAAATGTAGCTTCGTGCACAAGTATGCAAAGAAAGAGTACAGTCGACAATAAATTTCTGTTGACTGGCTCTGCTAAGCTGTGCATAGTATTGTGCAAAGAAACAGAAGGGGGAATTGTATATGGTATATCGGAAACTGGGAAACAGCGGACTCATCGTGAGCGCTGTTGCTCTCGGAACCATGCAGTTTGGCGGGAAGATGAACGTGGGAAACCTGGGTCAAAAGGCGACGGATGAAATGGTGAAGTTTGCTCTTGATCAGGGTATCAACTTCATCGACACGGCTGATGTGTACAGCCTCGGTGAAAGTGAGACGCTTCTCGGTAATTCGCTAAAGGGAATCAGGGAAGAGATCGTTCTAGCCACGAAGGTGAGGCTGCCCATGAGCGACAACTTCAACAGGAGCGGTTCAACACGCGTGAACATCATGCGGGGGATTGAAAGCAGCCTGAAGCGGCTGCAGACCGACTACATTGACCTGTATCAGGTTCACGGGTGGGACAGCAACACTCCCCTGGAGGAGACTCTTCGCACACTGAATGATTTGGTACGCCAGGGCAAAGTCAGGTACATAGGACTCAGCAACTATCTTGCCTGGCAGGCGGCGACTGCAGTCGGCATGCAGGAAAGGTTGAACCTGGAGAAATTTGCTACCGCACAGCTGTACTACAGCCTTGTCGGCCGCGGCCTCGAAACTGACTGGCTCTCTTTTGTCGAGTATCACAACATGGGAATACTGGTCTGGAGCCCGCTTGCGGGTGGCTTCTTGAGCGGTAAATACGAGAAGGGTAAGAAACCGCAATCGGGAACACGGTTTTCAGAGGCCGGCCAATTCGTTAAGTTTGATAAGGAACGAGGCTATCATATTGTCGATACCGTGAAGAAAGTTGCTGAGCGGCATGGTGTAAGCCCGGCACGGGTTTCCATAGCCTGGCTTCTGTCACGGCCCATGATCAGCAGTGTGATCATTGCTGGCCGGAAGATCGAACATGTGAAGGACAACATCGAAGCGGCAAACCTGAAGCTCACCGAAGAGGATTTCGCACAGCTCGACGAAGTATCAAATCCGGGAACGCCCTATCCAAAGTGGATGGTGCTGCAGCTCGATCAGGCCGAAGACCCGAGGCCGAAGATACTCGAGCCGGAACGTTTCAAGGATGGAGGCTCCTGGAAGGACCTGCGTGGTACGACCTGGAACGGGTAAGTCTATCTTACAAAGGGTCACTGCACTGCGAGTAAATCCTCAGATATCTGCCATAGGCGATCCTGAACGTTGCGATCGCAGGAGACCGTTCCCTCTCTTCGATTTCGGTCTCTGTGGCTGTTAGTTTCAAAGACCAAACTCAGCATTTATTGCCCTCTTCATCTCTTCAACGGGAGCTTCCTCACCTGTCCACATCTTGAAGGCTATGGCAGCCTGATACACAAGCATACCGAGACCATCAATGGTCTGCGCTCCCCTTTTCTCTGCTTCATTGAGAAAGGGAGTGCGGGGAGGATTGGGAATAACATCGCACACCGTCATATACTTCACAAGACTTTCATAGTCTATGTCGGGGCGTGCCTCAACGTCCGGGAACAGGCCGATAGATGTGGCATTGACCAGTATGTCGGTACCGTCGGGTACCCGAAAGGTATTGTCCCATTTCTCATATGCTGCACTCGCGGGTGTCTTTTTATTGAGAAGGGCCGTCAATTCCCTGCCCCTCTTCTCAGTCCGGTTCACCACAATGATCTCTTTGCTGCCTGCCAGTGCGAGTTCAACACTGATCGCACGAGCTGCACCTCCGGCTCCCAGAAGAACAACATGCCTGTCCTTCGGGTCCACACCTGCATCCCCGGTCAACGCGGTTATAAACCCTTTGCCATCAGTGTTTTCACCGATAAGTTTCACCCCGTCACGCCGCACCGTGTTCACAGCCCCCATCAGTGCAGCGTCCTTCGAAACGCTGTCGAGATACTTGAGAACCTGCACCTTGTGGGGAATGGTAAGATTTATACCGCTGAAATTCATTGCCCGCAGGCCCTTTACTGCATCCCGAAGGTCTCCCCCTCTCACATTGATGTTCAAATACATCCACTGAAGCTTCAGTTTTCGAAAAGCAGCCTCAAACATGACACGTGTAGGGTTTTCTGCAATTGGGTCGCCGAATGCACCTACAAGATAGTACAGATAACTTTTCGCCATATCAAATCCCTCCTCTCCTGCATGCTCGATATAATTATCCGCAACTCAGCTGTTTTCAATCTGAATCGGTGTATATTTTAACATGAACTGCATGACGAACCCATCATCGAACTCAATCTCAGCGATATCATCCTGAAGCGACCGCACGGTTCCCCGCCCAAAGCTCTCATGAACCACCCGTGAGTTGACCGTGATGTTGCTGTTGTCACGCTCCACGATTCTCCTTTTCTTCAGGCCTGATCCTGATGGCAATCCCGCCTGTGATCCACCACTCCGCTGAGACGCCCTATTCGCTGCTGACATTCCGAACTCCTTTTCAACAAGGAGGTCCTTCGGGATTTCCCTGATGAAATTTGAAACGTCCCGTTCCACAGTTCTTCCCCAGAGCAACCTGCTTTTTGCAGCCGTGAGATAGAGCCGCTCCATGGCTCGCGTCATTCCCACATAGCAGAGCCTCCGCTCCTCCTGCTGGTCCTGAAGCGCTTCTCCTGAGAGGTAATGCGGGAAAACACCCTCCTCCATTCCTGCCATGAATACAACGGGAAACTCGAGCCCCTTTGCATTGTGCAGCGTGATGAGATGAACACGGTTATCCTGGAACTCATCATCCCGCGCACCCTGATTCAGGCTCACCTCCTCTACAAAATCAACGATGGATGACTCGGGGCTGCTCCGGTGGAACTCATACACGGCATTGTAGAGCTCTTCTAGATTTTTCACCTTCTCCTCTTTCTGTTCTCGCCTGAGCCATTCGAGATAGCCGCTCGTTGTATACACATGCTGCAGCAGGGACGGCGGGTCCTGTGTTGTAATTCGTTCCCCTATGTCTGCAATGAGTTCAGTGAACGCGAGGACGAGCTTTTTTCGTGACGGTGCAATGGGAAGGTCATCATCCCCATGAAGAATCGAGTATCCACGGTCCATGCAGGCCTTGACCATGGCGTCAACGGTTCGCTGTCCGATACCCCTCGGAGGTCGGTTCGCTATCCGTCTCAGTGCAATCTCATCCATCGGATTCATGGCGAGCCTGATATAGGCGAGTATATCCTTGATCTCTTCCCGCTCGAAGAAACGAAGCCCTCCCACAATGGTGTAGGGTATACGGTGCTGATTGAACACAGACTCAAATGCTCGCGACTGAGCGTTCATCCGGTAGAATATAGCACAATCGCTGTACCGATAGCCATGAATCAAACCAAGCTCCAGAATAGTCTTCGAAATGAACCGCGATTCCTCATAGTCGGTACCGGTACGGCAAAAAATGAGCTTCTCCCCCTCGCCCTTCTTTGTGTACAGCGTTTTACCGAATCTCTCCTCGTTGTTGTTGATGACCTGAGATGATGCCGTCAGTATGTTCTGAAATGAGCGGTAGTTCTCCTCGAGTTTGATGACCCTGCAGTTCTCATATTCCTTTACAAAATTGTGAATGTTCTCAATCCGTGCACCCCGGAATCCGTAAATCGACTGATCATCGTCACCGACAACACAGATACTCCCACCACCGCCAACCAGCTGCCTGATCAGCACGTATTGCGCATGGTTGGTATCCTGGAATTCATCCACAAGAATATACCTGAACCGCCTCCTGATACGCTCAAGGACCTCTCCATGTCTCTCCAGTGCGCGGGTCAGCTTGAAGAGAAGATCACTGAAATCAAACAGGTTTTCCCTGTCCAGAAGGGCCTGGTATTGTGCGTACACATCATTGAAGTAGAGGTCGGATGAAAATGATGCAGATGCAGCTTCATCCGCATTCATGAGGAGGTCTTTTGCCCTATTGATGAGATACATGTACTTTTCAGGCCGGTAGGTCTCGGTGTCGATGTTCATACTCCGTACGATCTTTTTGAGCCCCGAACGCTGGTCCTGCTGATCGATTATGGAAAAACCCGGGTCAACACCGAGCGATTTGCCCCACTCACGCAGGAGCTTTGCTGCAGATGAATGAAATGTCCTGACCCACACATCAACGGAATCTTCGAGAAGCACATTCACCCGCTCCCTCATCTCATTACTGGCCTTATTGGTAAAGGTTACGGCAAATATCTCCTCGGGACGGTAACCACACTCATGAATGAGATAGGCGATCTTATAGGTAATTACCCTTGTCTTTCCGCTTCCTGCACCGGCAAGGACAAGCAGCGGGGTCTCCCTGTGCAGTACAGCTTCAAGCTGGGCGGGATTGAGGAGTCCTCTGTATTCTATGGACAATGGGTCCTCTCTCATCTGAATATGGCGACGCGCATAAGCTGCATCAGGCCGTTTGCGATGACCGCACTTAAAAAATCATCGAGCATAATCCCGGCACTTCCCCGTAGCCTCTGCATCAAGTTGATGGGGATCGGCTTTACGATGTCGAAAAACCTGAAAAAGAGGAAGCCCGCCCCCAGGTACAGAAATCCCTCCTGGTTCCACGAAAAGGAAAAGGTTGTGTAGGCTACAAGCATGCCCGCTATTTCATCGATAACAATCCTCGACGAATCAGGTTCTCTGAAAACGACACGCTCAGCATAGCCGGAAATGGTAAACCCCGTTACCGTAAAAAACAGGGGCAATATGGGATAGTACCCTTTACCCGAGAGGAGCAACCAGATAATGCTGGCCATAACGGAGGCAACAGTACCGCTTCCCCGGGGGACATAGCCGATAAAGAAGCCGCTGGAGAACAATTTTACCACAAATTTCATTATGCATCACCGGGGGAGTCAGGAGTTGTAAAGATGCTCCAGTTTTTTACAAGGTAGTGAACCATTGAGATGACAGCAAGCACAGAAGAGATTCCCACA
>JAGLSF010000165.1 GCA_023136305.1 Spirochaetota bacterium | reverse complement strand
GAGCTCTCCTACGGGCAGAAGAAAAAATTTCTCCTTGCCTTCGGCCTGGCCACAAACTGCCGGCTCTTCCTCCTGGATGAACCCACCAATGGCCTCGACATACCATCCAAGAGTCAGTTTCGCAGGGTTCTGGCCTCAGCGCTGACCGATGACAGGATAATCATCATTTCAACCCATCAGGTTCGCGACATGGAAAACCTCATCGACGACATTATCATTCTGGAGGATGGAAAGATCGTCTTCAATCAGTATGTGCACGACATATCCAGGCATCTCACCTTTAAGATTGACCATGAGCTTCCGGAGGCTGAAGAAATCATTTATGCTGAAAAGGTGCTGGGCGGGCATATGGTCGTGAAGGAGAACATATCGGGGGAGGAATCCAGGATCGAGCTCGAAACCCTGTTCAACGCGGTCATAGCCAACAGAGATAAAATTAACGGTCTTTTCCCGGGGGAGGCGTCATGAAACCACAGGAAATACATACAAACCAGTATTTCAGCCTGAAGAGATTGTTTCTGATCATGAAGAGGGATGTCCTCACCCATTACCGTACGGTTCTTATTGCCTCCCTGGCCGTGGCTGGCTTTGCGATCTTTGCGTCCACTGTTTCCATGCTCAACCGAAGCCAGGGGAATTTTCACCTGATATTCTACTTTCTTCTGCTCTACATCGGAGGCTTCATTTTTTCCAGCAGGGCCTTCAGGGAAATATACAACGGACAGAAGAGCTACACCTATGTGACGCTCCCGGCCTCCCCCCCTGAGAAGTTTGTCGAGAGGTGGTTTTTGACATCGGTTGGGTATGTCATAGGCGCTTTTGCAGTATACTCAATGATTGCATTGATAAGTGAGGGTATAAACCGGGCTCTCTTCGGCTATTCCCATGCGCTTCTCAACCCGGCAGGAAGGACTTTTCTGCTGGGCGTCGCGGTTTTTCTGGTGCTGCAGGGGATATTCTTTGCGGGTGCAGTGTATTTCAGAAAGCATCCGCTCATCAAAACCATTCTCATGATCAACCTGGCAGCCATCGCCCTTCTGGTGATAGCAATTGTTGCGATTCGGCTGATCTCGCCCGGGTACTTTGAATTTGCTCATAGGACAGGTGGAGGGTTCAACTCCCTTCGTGAACTGGCAGCGTGGTTGGGCCTGACAGAGGGGGGGCTGCAGATGCTGGGCCGGACAATCTGGATTGTCATTCGTGTGATCTTCTGGGCTATTCTTGCTCCATGCAGCTGGGTCCTCAGTTATCTGAAATTCAGAAAGATAGAGGTTTAGGAGATGGAATTCAGGGAGAGGCAGGCAATCTATCTGCAGATTGGCGACCACATCTGCGAGAATATTCTGAGGGGAACGTGGAAGGAGGGCTATAGAATCCCCTCCATACGCGAGATGTCTGTGAGTATTGAGGTGAATCCCAATACGGTCATGCGTACCTACAGCTACCTGCAGGATAAGGGAATCATCTTCAACAAACGGGGGATAGGCTACTTTGTTGCTGACAGGGCGTATGAGAACACGCTGGATCTGAAGAAGAAGAATTTCATAAATAGGGACCTGCCCTATGTGTTCAAAACCCTGGACCTGCTCAACCTGACCTTGGATGATCTGGAGGAGCTGTACCGGAAGGGATCCTGAACATTCTCCGCATTCTCCCATCTTGACTTAGCAATTGTTTTGACCTTACAATTGTTTTGACCTTACAATGAAGACGGCCCTTTATAGGGTAATGAGAAGCCCTGGACGGAAAACCGCATGGCAGACTTAATACAGACTCCCATAAACCGCTTCGACTCCTCCGAGAAGTCAGGCGGACTGGCCCGGTACATAGCGGACATCCCCTTTAAGGATATGCTCTTTGCGAAGACGCTTCGTTCCACCAGGTCCAGGGCCCGCATCCGCGCGGTTCACCTCCCCGACCTGCCGCAGGGCTACGCCACTATTGACAGGACCGATGCCCCAGGAAGCAACCGGGTGCACATGATCGAGGACGACTGGCCCTTCTTCGCCGAGGAGACCGTCAACTACGTGGGAGAGCCCATACTGCTTCTGGTCGGCTCGGACAGGGCAGAGATCCTGCGCCTCCTCTCAGAGATTTCCGTGGAGTACGAGGATTTGGAGCCCGTACTCACCATCGAAGAATCGCTGGCAGCAGAGGAGCCCTTCTATGGAGAGCGGAACATCATCGCCGAGTATGCCATTGAAAAGGGCGATCCTGACAGGGCCTTCGAACAGGCCGCCCGGGTCTTCGAGGACGAGTACTGTACCGGGTTGCAGGAGCATGTCTACCTGGAACCCCAGGGAGTCGTTGCCGTGTTTGAGAAGGGGCGCGTAACCGTGTACGGTTCCATGCAGTGCCCCTTCTACATGAAGAATGCGCTCGAACAGGCCTTCGGGTGGGAACCGGACCGCATACGGGTCGTGCAGACCACAACCGGCGGGGGTTTTGGGGGCAAGGAGGAGTACACCTCTGTCCTCGCGGGTCACGCCGCTTTTGCCGCCTACAAGACCGGCAGGCCGGTGCAGCTGATACTCGACCGCGCCGAGGACATCAGTGTCACCACCAAGCGGCACCCTTCTATAAGCCGGTACAGGGCTGCGGTCGATGACAGGGGAAACATCACCGCCCTGCAGGTACACATCATGCTCGACGGAGGCGCCTATGCCGGGCTCTCGAGCGTGGTGCTGCAGCGGTCCATGCTCATGGCAGCGGGCGTGTACAACATCCCCAATGCACGAATCACCGGACAGGTACTTGCAACCAACAACATCCCATCGGGAGCATTCAGGGGGTTCGGCGCTCCGCAGTCGCTGTTCGCCGTGGAGATGCATCTCCACTCACTTGCCGAGCAGCTCGGTGAGGACCCCCTCGATTTCAAGATGAAACACGCGCTGCAAAGGGGAGACCAGACCGTCTCCTGCGGCCGTATGCATCACGAGGTGAAGCTTCCCGAGATGGTGCACATTCTCGAGGAGATGTCCGGATACAGAGAAAAGCGCCGCTCCCTGCGTGAGCAATCAAGCCGCGTGCTGAAGGGAATCGGCCTCTCCCTCTTCTTTCACGGCTGCGCATTCACCGGAAGCGGTGAGCAGGACAAGATACAGGCTGTGGTAAAGCTTCGCAAGGGGAAGGACGGAAAGGTGGAGATACTGGTCTCCAATGCGGAGATCGGTCAGGGTCCGCATACCACCCTGAGAAAGATCGTTTCTCACACCCTTGGCATACCGGTGGGGGACGTGCTCTACGGCAACCCAGACACCGATCGTGTGCCTGACTCCGGGCCCACGGTCGCCTCCAGAACAGTCATGATCGTCGGCGCCATGCTCGAAAGGGCAGCCACCGATCTCAGGGACCGTATGCACGAGAAGGGCGAGGTGGAGGTGACGAGGCAGTACGAGCAGCCAGACTACATATGCTGGGACCAGGATACCCTTCAGGGCGATGCCTATCCCACCTATTCCTGGGGGGCAAACGCTGTACAGGTGGAGGTGGACCCGGTCACCTTTGAAATCAGGATCACGGGTCTATGGGGGGTGTATGATGTGGGAACCCCCATTGACGAGCAGGTGGTGCTGGGGCAGATCGAGGGAGGCATGGCGCAGGGTCTGGGGTACGCCACACTCGAAGTCATGGTGAAGAAAAACGGGAAACCCATGCAGGCGAATCTCACCGACTACATCATACCCACCGCAGGGGACTTCCCGCGCATGGAGGCGAAGCTTGTGAAGAGCTCATACGAGTACGGGCCCTTCGGTGCAAAGTGTGTGGGTGAGCTCCCCTTTCTCGGTGCTGCGCCTGCACTGGTGTCTGCGGTGGAGCATGCGCTGCGCCAGTCGGTGACGCGCATACCCGTTACACCGGAGTATCTCATGGAGGCAGTGGAACATGACCATCCGATTCACCCTGAACGGTAAAGAGGTAAGTTTCGATACCGACCCCCTTCGCCGGCTTCTCGATGTGCTGCGGGAGGATTTTGGTCTCTTCGGCGTAAAGGAAGGATGCGGTGAGGGCGAATGCGGTGCCTGCGCTCTGCTCATCGACGGCGAGCTTGCAAACTCCTGCATCGTGCCCGTGGGCACGGTCCAAAATGCTGTCATCATGACCATAGAGGGATTCAGGGAGACGGAGCGCTATCGGGTACTTGAAAAGTCGCTCGCTGATGCGGGATCGGTGCAGTGCGGCTTCTGTACGCCCGGGTTCGTCATGGCGGCAGAAGCGCTTCTAAGAAACAATCCCACGCCCGATGAAGAGGCGATACGTGAGGCCATATCGGGCAACCTGTGCAGGTGCACGGGATATCATATGATCGTTGAAGGGATAGTGCAGGCATGCCGGATCGGTGCGAAGCTATGGGCGAAGCCTACAGACCGCTGAGCCTCGACGAGGCTCTGGAGATAGCGGAAGAAAAGAGTGCACTGCCACTGGCCGGCGGTACGGATCTCATGGTACAGCGCCGCAACTGGTCGGGGCTGCCGCCGCACATCGATCGCCCCGTGGTGTTCATCGGCCACCTCCATGAGCTTCAGGAGGTGACGGTCGAACAGGATGCGCTGGTCATTGGAGCGGGCTGTACCCTCTCATCGATTCTGGAGGATGAGCGAATGCCCTCCCTGCTTCGGGAGGCCGTGCACAGCATCGGGGGCCCCTCTATCCGCAGCAGGGCGACCATTGGCGGCAACATCTGCAACGCCTCCCCAGCGGCCGATTCACTGCCCGCCCTCTACGTGCTCGGTGCCGAGGTCGTATTGACGGGAAGAAAAATGGGGACAACTACCATGCCCATTGAAGCGTTCATCGAAGGGCCGGGGAAAACCTGTCTGAAAAAGGGCGAGCTTCTCACAGCCATCAAAATACCCGCCGGAAAACACAACATCACCTTTTTCAAAAAGGTGGGCACACGGGCATCAAGCGCCCTTGCCAAACTGTCCCTTGCGGCCGTCGCGCGTACAGAGAACGGAGCGGTGAAGGATATACGGCTGGCCCTCGGCGCTGTGGCACCAACCGTTGTACGCTCGACTGAAGCTGAGGAACTCATGCGGGATAAGACCCCGGGTGAGATCAGGGGAGAGCTGTATCGGATACTCAAGGCATACAACACGGTGCTCGATCCCATTGACGATCAGCGGAGCACCAGCGTCTACCGGCTGAAGGCATCCTTTCGACTCATACTCTCCTTTAT
>JAGLSF010000164.1 GCA_023136305.1 Spirochaetota bacterium | reverse complement strand
AACTTAGTCTTCGTGTATGCGGTGGTATTGCGCAATACCACAACGATGTCCACCATTTCTTCCTCTGTAAAGATAGACAACTCTGCTAACAAATAGAATGGTTAAAATCTGAAATTCACATCACCCTGGGCAGTGAACTGTGTCGTGTTACCAACTATCTCCGATGCATACCCCAACAGAATACCCATCCAGATTCTATTGCCGATACCGATATCGGCGGCAAGGACATGTCCCTGGATATTCGTTGCGCCGTTCAGATAGGTGGATTCGGGAAAGATGTCGAGCCATGCGTCCCGTTCAAGATGGACATAGCCATAGAAAACCCTCCACTCCCCCAAGCTGAACACATCTAGATGGCCCAGCCTTATCCCGGCAAGATATCCCTGATTCTCTGAAGGCGGGTCGAAATTGTAGATATACTCACCAACCAAAGTTATGGTTGGAAGAAACGGAGGAAGCACATTCGGAATATAGACCTCGATGTTCCCGTCGATACTGTTGTAATTATACTTCAGTGTACCCCCTTCAATGGTGTTTGTTCCGGCAGAATAATCGTAGTAGGGATCATCCGGGTCAGCGGGCACCAGGTTATCGAGGTGGCTGAATAGATAAAAGGTGCTGCCGAATTGTATACTGGCCCCGCTGTCAAATGCGTAATTGAAACCGAGCTGCACTGGGAAAAGCAGGGGATCTTTCAGAGTTGATATTTCATTAATCACGAAAACTCCGGTATTCAGGAAGCCGCTAAAGGGATAGGTAAATGTATCTACTTGAAATGCAAATCCCTCCTGTGTGATGTCTGAATCCCAGAAAAAATGCGTTGGTTGCCACAGAGGGTTCTTCATCTTTCCACCCAGAAAAACGAGCTGATTGATCGGCCTCCAATCGATGTAGGCATGATCGATCCAGAGCGGTTTGGAAGAAAAATAATTCGTAAATGTCAAGTTCCTGGTGCGGGGATTTCCCTCAATATTACCACCTGCAAGACCGAAGTACAATTGCAGGGTATTTGAAAGCATAAGAGACGAGTTCAGTCTAAGCCGAAGAGAGGTGCGCGTGCGGTTAGGGCTGTCGGATAGATCATCGTATCGTATGCGCAGCCTGAAATCACCTCCAAGTTGGAACCTCTCAAAGTCCTGACCGTAACCGCCGTGCGTTGCCTGGAGATACAGGATCGGCAAAATGATAAATACAATCCATACGAAGAACCTTTTTCCTGAGCCTTCTCCTTTCCTTATCCAGTTCACGGTTATTCTGCTTCCTCCTTCAGACGAGATTCAAATTCGCCACCTTATAGATTCCTCAGAGCGACCCCCTAAATAATCGGACATCCACTCGCAGCATGGTTGGATGCCCTACATGGACACCATACGGTGACGTCTTATAGCACAACCCCTGGGAAGCGTGAAAATCCCAAAGAGCTGTTTCCCACCCCCGTGTGATCCTTAATACAGTGCCTTTATATTCGTACCGTATTGCTTGTTTATCTCATCGTAAATCTCGTCAACCACGTCCTTGTAGTTCACCCGACCTGAAGTGGTGAAATCAGAGAAGCCGATGCGCTGGCTCATATCAGGTTCCTTTTTCCCATATACCGAAGGCTGCGGCCAGATCTCTTCATCTCCTCTTTAACTATATTTTTTAAACTATATTTACTGACATCCACAAGTCTACTCTATCAATTGATAGATTGTTTAATAATCCACGTCTTGCTTGTGATACTGATCTAACGACAGATTCTTAACAGAAAAACGTATAAAGGTATTTCTTTATAACATGTTTAAAAAATTTAATCCATCCCAATAGCTTGGGATTTACATTGCGAGTATCTTAATTCGAGCTCTGAGCTTTTACTTTCTCAAGTGACACCGCCAGAGACTCGGCATAGGTCATGATTATCTCATCACCCACTTTCAATTTCTTAATAAGGCTTTGATCAGCGACCTGTATTGTCATATACTTACCTCTGGGTCCCCTGATGGTAACCTCCCTTTCGTTTCGATTGATGAGATCGATGGTGACTACGGCTCTTACCATCGACCCTGCCACAGCGGAATGTGGCCCACAGAGTTACCCCTGACAGCACCAATCCATACGGGTACGATGACTATGAAAGAATGCATCAACCTTCCCCCTCCATGAATCACTACCTTCTGGCGCGGCATGCATGGAAAGCACAGGGAGAATGAAGAAAAAGCTTCTGAAACGAGGCTGGTTCTGGTCGGCCACCTCAATTGTCCTCCTTGTCACCATCATCACACTTTTTACCAATCTCATCATCAGAATTGCCATTGAGAAAGCCCTCATCTCGACTGGTGCCCGTGAAGCTTCAACAGGACGTATACACTTCAATCCATTCGTCGGTTTACTGACAATCGAAAAGTTAAAGATAGTGCAACCGAGCGCAGATTCCCTTGATATCGGTGACCTGGATGTGCGGTTCCGCCTTCTTTCCCTTGTCTCCGGCAGAGTCGAAATAAAGGAGATTATCATACGAAATGCACATCTTGGTTTCACTGTGCAGCCTGGCGAACGCAACATTTCGGAGGGATTTGGCTTGTTATCTGCCCGTCGTAGGGAAAGCACCAGCCCGGCATGGAGTGTTTCACTTGCTTCAGCACGGATGGTGGACAGCACCATTCGATTTGACAATGGTGAGAATGCAATACTCATCGGAGTCGACCAGGCTGCACTCACCGGACTCGATTCATGGAATGAGGGAGGTGAAATAGGGCTGCGCCTGCGCGGCCATGTGAACCGGAGCCCTGTTCGTACAACCCTCACGATGCAGTCTCACAATAATGAGACAAGGCAGACAGGTGATATCAAGATCAAAGAGCTCCAGATCGAACAGTTCATCAATTTCCTTCCAAAAAGCATGAAAACTCTTGCCGGGACACTTCACGTTGATACAGAGGTGGAGTTATTGCTGGATGCTGAGGGCGGTTTCAAACTCGTAGAAAATGGACTTATAAAGTTACGTGATATTAACCTTAAATCCGATGAAATTGAGTTTGAAGCCGGAGAACTCTACCTTCAGGGGGATTCAGTTGTAAACCGTTTGGATGACCGCCTCCTGGAGTTGATCGTAGAAGGAGAAGCTGACGCCTCCTCTGCCCGATTGATGCAGACCGAAAATGGTATCGATACTGGAGATGTTTCAGAAGAATGCTCAGAGGACAGATCATAAAAAGGATAAACCTTCCTTCAGTGTCAGGAACATATCAACAGGGAAGCTCCATTTTCATGATTTCAACACACTCGATCTGGAGCACACCAGATTGAACGCACTATACCTGCAAAACGATTCTCTGGTTCTCATCATGAAAAAGGCTGCTCTACAGGATGTAAACATGGAAATGTGGAAACAGATCCGTGCTGCACAGGTACAGATTGATGACGTTGAAATCGAGGCGCCTGGAACCAAAGGAGATGCACTGTCCTGCTATATGGAGCGGGTTGCAATAAACAATGTTGCATTTTCCGACCAGAGAAACCTGGAGATCCTTGTACTTTCATTGCAATCTGTTGATCTTCAGACTGGGCCACACCACCTCTACGTAAACAGCGCCCTTTCAAGAAATGTACACATGCAGGGAATCGAGAACATAAACCTGACCATGTTTGAGATAAATTCATTGGTGCTTTTGGAATCTACTGATAAGCGTAAACTGAAAGATGCGTCCTCCTCCTTTCCCCTCTCCCTTTCAGAGGCACAACTCCTTAACATCGAGCTGCAGAACCTGCAGCATTTTCGATTGGGAACTGCTCAACTCAGCGGTCTCACCACGATTCTCAGACGATCCGAGGAAAAACCGCTTTCAATTGGGGCATGTATACCTCCCGGGATAGCGAATCTTCAGCAAGCGATACGGACAAATCTCAAGGCGAGACCACCTTCTCCATTGGAAGGCTGTTCCTGCAGCAAGGCTGCTCACTCATTTTCATCGACGAGACCGTAAACCCGCTGGTCCGTCTGGATATGCAGTTCCAACATTTTGACCTGAAAGGTCTTGGAAGTAAAGATGAGAACAAACCGATCAACTTCTCTTCAAAAGTTACTCTGGGACCCTATGCAAGCCTCACAACAGAGGGCTTCGTTGAAACTTCCACCAGTCCTCTCGATCTTGACATATCATTGAACATGAATTCATTTGAGTTGCAGACACTGTCACCCTACGCAACGAAACATCTGGGATACAGGTTTGAAAGAGGTCAAATGAACTTCGACGGTAACCTGGTGATAGATGAGGGGCAGCTCACAGGAAAGAGCACCTTTATCATTAAAAATGCCCGTCTGATTCCTGAGGAAACCGAAAAGTCGAAGGAGGCGTTGAAGATCTATGCGAAACCTCTGGAAAGGGCTTTCAGGATACTGAGCGATAATAACAATACCCTTACGATCGACATTCCCATATCCGGTGACATTACAAATCCGCAGTTTGACCTGCAGAAAATTGTACAAACCGCCGTCATCAGGGCAATACAGATCACCATAAAGGTCACACTCGGCATTGCGCTCTGGCCGTATAGCGGATATTTTATAGCCGCCGATTAGATAGTGGGGGCGCTCTCTTCAGCAAGGCTCGATCCGGTGTATTTCAAACCCGGGAAATCACATTTAACCGAGGATATGCAAAATTATCTCGATCAAGTGGCGCAGTTGATGGAGGAGCACCCCAAAATAGAAATGTTTCTCTGCAGTGTAAGCACAGCGGCGGATCAGAAGCGGTTCTCAAACGAAGATCGGCTTCACAAGCTCGCCGACAAACGTGCTGTTGAGGTGAAGGACTATCTCGTGGAAAAGGCTGGAATTGACCTTGACCGTCTCGTCCTCTGCCTCCCCCGCATCGATTTATCGATCGATGCCCACGGGCATGTTGACCTGCAGATCTGAAGAGTTCTTAGCCTACAGGAATAGTAATAACTGGTGTGAGCAGCTGTTTTTGTGAACCAGCAAGAGTAAAAAGCAGGAGAATAAAAGAGAATATGTTTTTCGAAATAATATCACGATCGTCGATTCAAAACCACTGGATCAACAGGTTCAACCTCTACCCCATGAACTTTCCTGTTTGAGACACCGTTAATAACATCCACACCGGTCATAGCAACCACCTCTCCGTTTATCTGGTGGGCCTGAACGATCCTCTGCTTGTGCTCCGGTGATACTCGGGCATAAAC
>JAGLSF010000163.1 GCA_023136305.1 Spirochaetota bacterium | reverse complement strand
GGCGTTATTCGATAATTCTTGGTGAAGTTTTTTTTCCTGCCGTCGGGCAGCCAGGACGCCATCTCTTGGCTTTCATCTGTATCCATGTGCCATGTACGCAGTGAGCAAGGCCTACTCAAACAGTTCGCCCACCGACTCCGGGAAGTTTGTGACGAAGTACCCCGATGTGTAGTATGCAGTCTGTCCGCCGTCGGGCGACAGGAAAATCTTTCCGCTCTGCTGATCCATCTCGGTCATGACGACGGTAATGGGCTGTGTGCCGTCCTCAAAACGAAGCTCCATCTCGTATTTCGGGTTGTCTATCCCCGTTTCAGCGTAATGTTGCTCTCCGCGCATGACCGGCTCAATCTCCTCATACTCTGCAGTTGCGATACCCCGGGTGACGTTGTCGATCTTGTAACCCCGTTCCAGAAGCATGCCGACATACTCTTCTGCTCCTTCGACGTTCTGTACATCGGTGAGCTCCCAGCTCTCCACACCCCGCTTCTCAAAGGTATACCTGACCTCGTCTCTCTTGAACGTCACCTTGTTCACGAGCTCTTTGTCAAAGTCGACTATGTAGCGCTCCTTCAGATGAAACTCGCTGGTGATAAGCTTCTGGACTGTCTCCCCCTTCATCTGAAAGATCATACTGTCACTGGACCTCGTGGCATAGAAGAACTGTGCATCGCCCTCCTCCACCATGTTGCCTATAATGAAGAGGAAGTGGGATCCATCCTGGAGTTTATAGGTGACAATCAACCGCGGATTATCGAGCCCATACTTCACGAAGTTGGTTCCCTTCTCCTCCAGTACCTCCACGAAGCTCTCCCAGCGGAGCGTACCGGTGTAAATATCCACACGTGTCTCGGACGCCTCTATTCGGTTTGGAAGTATAAACCAGCCATCCTCCTGCTTTTCCAGGAGCAGCAGATCCAGACCGGTCATGATCGACACACCCATGACCTCCTCCTTCTCAAAAGGCGCTAGCTTCTTGTTGCGCAGATCAAAGAGGTCCCTCTTCAGAACATTGAGAATCGTGGCGGGAACGGTATAGATCCGCTCCTCTCCGACCACTTTGGCAAAGATCTTCTTGTGGTCCAGGGTTTCTTTCCCCAGGTTAATGCCATGAGGAGTATCCTCACCCTCGTAAAAGAAGCGGAGTGAAAGGTCGGGATCGTCGAGGCCGTACTCTGCCTCCTTCTCGAGACTCTCCCAGATAATTTCCTCGCTTGAGCCCTGAAGCATGGCCTGAATCATGGCATCGATTGCCACCGTGTCGCCACCGGTCTGAACGGGCTCTCTGATGAACCACTCGCCCTCCTCGTCATCCCCGAGCTCCTCACCTTCAACAACCTCTCCCGCGGGTTCATTTCGCACCCATTCGAGAACAATTCGCTCCTTGCCCCTATCCTGAAGAGACAGTTTTTCAATCCTCTTTTCACTCTCCCCGAACAGAAGGGCCTCTTGAGCCTTGCCCTCCTCCTTCTCCTTCTTCTTCTTCACCTCGAAGAACCAGTAGAAGAAACCGGCCAGAGCGGCCACGGTCCCGAGGATGAGAGCATTTCGGAAAAACTTCATGATTTCACTCTCCTCTGAATCGTGACATAAATACCCACAGCAATTGAGGACAGCGGTATGAGAATAATGGAGACGAGGAATGCTATCCGTCCCTGTCGTGCCGTCAGCGTCAGGTACACGGATTCCTGCTGTTTCGGCCTTACCGAGATGAGCTCGCCACGGTCGGCAAGAAAGTTTATGGTGTTCAGAAACAGGTCCTTATTCCCCTGCGTTTGATACATGGCATTGCTCACGAAGTCAGAGTCTCCGACCACGGCTATGATCGCATCCTCGGGTTTTTGCTCCTGAAACTGGGCGGCTTCCTCCTCGGGGGTTTCCATCTCCGGAGAAATCGTTGCATAGGCCATAATGGGTACCGGGCCCTTTGTGTCGGCCCCCTCATCGAGCTTGGCCTTGCCTGCCGCAAGCCCCTCGAGGTTTGTCTCCGCCCAGCTCGCCTCACCCGTATTCGCCACGATCCTGGCGAAGATGCGAGTGCCCGGATCATCCTTGGTTGTCACGCTCCGGGCCAGCCGGAGGAAGGTGGCCAGTTTGAAATCCTTGGTAATGGGATTGTAGGTGTAGCTATTGATAACGGGCATGAAGTAATCGCCCGAGAGCACCCTGCTCAACGGATCGATGATGATGTCATTCCCCAGAACGATTCCATATCTCTCCAGGAAGGCGGCAATATTGATGTAGCGATTCTGCCCGTCATCAGGGTCGATAAGGAAAAACAGCCTCCCGCCGCCCCTGACGAACTCGTCCAGCATATCGATTTCATGCGGGTCGTAGTCGCCCTTTGGCCCGGCTGCTATGACCACAGCGGCATCAAACGGTATCTGCTCCTCCCGGAAGAGCAGTATCTCCTCGACCTTGTAATTTTCCGCCTCGATCGAACGCTTGATCTGATCGTAGCCCTCATTGTCATAACCCTTCGGGCTCCGCTCCCCATGCCCTGTTATGAAATACACCGTCTTTATCTCAGTCTGGAGCAGCTTGATGATGGCGTTGGTAATCCCCTCCTCTGTGCTGCTCTTCACCTTTTCGGTCTTACCACCATAGGCGATGATGACCTCTCCGTACTCGGTGATTCCCATCTCCTCTACCTTTGCCGGGTTCATGTCTGGATCGATGATCTCAAACCCGAAATCCCTGTAGATGTACTGATACTGCCCGAATAACGAGGTAATGCCTGCAGAGTCCTGCTGCTTCGAATAAAAGGCGTAGACGTTCACCGGGCCTTCGAGCCCCTCGACAACCTTCACGGTTTGATCGGAGAGCGTGAAGCGTTTCACCGCAGTCAGATCGAAACGCTTGTTCCGGTCCATTAGTACCAGATACACAATCACCACGATGGCGAGCACCACCACGGTTATGAATATGCTGTTCACACCGTATCTGATCTTCCGTTTGGTGACCTTCTTCACGATGTCATCATAGAAACGCAGAAAGAAGAGCAGCCCAATGAGAAGGCCCGCTATGAGGGTGATGATGGAGAGCATGCCAAACTCACCCTTCAGGTAGAAACTGAAAAGGCTGACCAAAACCAGGATGGGTGAAACAATATAGAAGTACTTTTCATATTTTTTCAGCATCTTTAGCCCCTCCATCTCTTCGATTCGAGTACCCGTGCTGTCAGGAACACACAGGTGAAAATGAACAGAACGTAGTAGACCACATCCCTCGTATCGATGACGCCCTTGATGAAGTTGTCAAGATGCTGGATGATGCTGAACTCAGTCAGTACGTCTGCCATCTTCTTTCCCGAGTTCGGGTCAATCGCCCACCCGAGAAACCAGAACGCAAGCAGCGCCCCATAGGAGATGATGAGCGCCACGATCTGATTTTCCGAAAGTGCGGAAATGAGTATTCCCAGTGAGAGGAAGGAAACCCCCATGAGAAACATTCCCAGATACCCCGAAAGCACAGGTCCCCACTCCCATGACCCGGCAAACTTGAAGGCCATGAACACACCGGGCACGCTCAGGGCAAGCATGACAAGGAGAATGGTCAGCGAAGCCAACCACTTGCCGAGTACCATCTGTATATCCTTCACCGGATAGGTAAACATAAGCTCTATGGTGCCCGATTTCTTCTCTTCCGCAAAGAGCCTCATCGAAAGCGGCGGTATGACGAGAAGAAATATGATGCTGTTCGAGCTGAACAGCGGTGCGAACACCGCCATGACCAGATCGATCCTCTGGGGGTAGTAGGGGTTCTGCATGAGCTGATAGGACAGCTGTGAGTAATAGGTGAGGTTTCGAAAATAGAGAAACCCGAAAACTGCGGTAAAGATAACGATCACCACATAGGCGATGGGTGATGTGTAGTAGTGCCGCACTTCACGTTTGAAGATTTCAGCAATATTTCTCATTGGCGTTCACCCTCCTCCTCCGTCACAAGCTTGAGGAATACATCCTCGAGGGTCATGGAATGTGCCCGCATCTCGAGGAGATCGAAGCCGCCCTCCACAACCTTTCGTGCGATCTCTGCACGCAGGTCCCCGTCCTTTTCAGAATCGACAACGAACCGGTTGCCCGAGTTGCTCACGTTCCTGACTCCGGCGATTCCCGAGACCGTTTCCTTCACGCGGTCCGGGTCGCCTCCAACCGTGAGCTCTACCTGATGACTCTCCGTGAGGCTGCGTCCGATATTATCAGTCGTATCCGCTGCAACAATCACACCCTCGTTGATGATGACCACCTTGCTGCAGGTCATGCTCACCTCGGGCAAAATGTGTGTCGAGAGTATGATCGTCCGCTCACCCTCCATTGATTTGATGAGACTCCGTATCTCGTGTATCTGTTTGGGATCGAGTCCCGTTGAAGGCTCATCGAGAATGAGCACCGGCGGATCATTCACCAGCGCCTGCCCAAGGACAACACGCTGCTTGAATCCCTTGGAAAGGGAGCCGATGTTCTTCGTGTACACAGACTCCAGAGCGCAGGTACCGATGATCCTCTCTACACGTTCCTTGAGCTCCGTCTTGGGCACACCCTTCAGCGCACCGACGTACTTGATGTACTCCTTGACACGCATGTCATCGTACATGGCGGGCGTCTCCGGAACATAACCGATACGCTTCTTCACCTCGAGAGGCGCATCGAGCACGCTGTGCCCGGCTATGTAGGCGTTGCCGAGAGTGGGAGGAAAGTATCCGGTAATGACGCGCATGGTCGTAGTCTTTCCCGCACCATTCGGGCCGAGAAACCCAAGTATCTCTCCCTTCTCGACCTCAAAGCTGACGTCTTTCACGGCAACCGTCGGTCCGTACATCTTCGTGACATTCTCAATCTTTATCACCGCTTTCCTCCTTGAGGATGGACTAGGATTTTCGCAGTTTGAAAATTTAATACCTATCAGGTAAAAGGGTCAAGCATTGTGGGAAGAAACTACGCCGACTTTCATCTTGTGGGAAATCCTAGCTTGAAAGCACGGTTTCGTATATGGCAAGTAAGTTCCCGATTGGTGTATCGGGAAGTGTTTCGTGGGAGGGCGCAAGAATGACCCCGCCTCGATTACCCCACAGGTCCATGATTTTTCGTACTTCTGCACGCACCTCCCCTTCACTCTTCTCGACGAGCAGTTTCTGTACATCGAGCCCGCCATGCAGGCATATTGTGCCGCCGTAGAGCCGGTACACATGTTCA
>JAGLSF010000162.1 GCA_023136305.1 Spirochaetota bacterium | reverse complement strand
GGATTTGTACGTGATCTTCCGGCATGGATAGAGACGGTGAAGAGCCTGCATGCCGATTTCCCTGTATATGGAAGTGTCTGCGAGGGACACGAATGCCTGTGGCGTATCTTGGGATCGGACAACGTGCTTCTGTGGATTGGCCTCTACCCCAATGAATTGGGAAGGTTTATTGACCGAGTGCATGAATTCAACCTCGGTATCGCCGAAGCGCAGATCAAGGCGGGAGATGGCCTGCTTGACGGCATGGTGATCTGGGGTGACGTTGCTTACAGGCGTGACCTGCTTTTTTCACCCGAGTACTGGCGCAACCACTTTAAACCGGGGGTGAAGGCACTGGTGGAGCTGTGCCACAGTATAACCTGCCCGTTATCTATCACGGGTGCGGGAATGTCTCCAAGATCTTCGAGGACTACATCGAGATCGGTGTTGACGCATACACAACCCCCTTGAGGCCAAAGCGGGTCTTGACGTGGTTGACCTGCGCAGGAAGTTCGGGCATCGAATCGGTTTCTGCGGCAACATGGATGTCATGGAATGGGCTGATGCGCCCATGGGCAGGCTGAGAGAGATCGTACTCACCAAGCTCAACGCAGCCAAGGGCGGAGGATTCATCTTTCAGTCCGACCACTCTGTACCAAACAGTGTGTCCGGCGAACGGTACGACTATGTGGTGAAGCTGCTGCGAGAGATGGGTGTGTATCCGCTTGGTTTAGGAGAATCTGATCTTCCGGATATTGCATGAGTGGGGAAGTGAAATTGCATTTCAAGAGATGAGGTCCATATCAGTGACGTCACGTGAACGAGTACTGACAGCATTCGACCACCGGGAGTCATATCGTGTTCCGGCATGGTGCGGGGCATCTCCCGAGTTCTGGGATAGGGCGAAGAATGAGCTCGGTCTCGATGACGAAGGCCTGCGCAGACGGTTAGGTGATGATTTCAGGCGCGTCTATGCCCAGTATTGCGGGCCCGACCTCAACCTGTCTGAGGGAGCAACGTGGAAGAGCCCCTTCGGTGTTGAGCGTGAAGGAATAGGATTCGGCCAGCCAACGTCCCATCCCCTGAAGCATGCTAAAACGATAGAGGAAATCAACGACCACCCGTGGCCTGATCCGGCCTGGATGGACGTTTCCCATGTCAGTGAGGAGGCCTGTAGATTTCACGATGAGTATGCGATTCTTGGTGGAGACTGGTCTCCTTTCTGGCACGATGTGATCGACCTGGTCGGGCACGAGGACCTCTATTACATGATGTACGACTATCCCGACGTGGCGCTGGCCCTTTTTGAAAAGGTCACCGATTATTATGTTGAAGTGAGCAGAAATATATTCGAGGCAGCGGCGGATGTACTCGACATATTCTTCATCGGGAATGATTTCGGAAGCCAGACCGGACCGCTGCTGGGGGTGGACCTGTTCGACAAATTCGTCATGCCGTCCCTCACACATCTCATTGACCTGGGACACCACTACTGCCTGAAGGTGATGCTTCACTGCTGCGGCGGCTTTCGTCCCCTCATTCCTTCCATGATAGGTGCAGGCCTCGACGCCCTTCACGCGCTGCAGCCCTACTGCCACGGCATGGAATCCGCCGGTCTGAAAAAGGACTTCGGCGACAGCATCGTGCTGAATGGGGCCATTGATTCGCAGTCCGTGCTCATCGAGGGGGACCCGGACTATGTTCGCCAGGAGACACTGCGCACCCTCGACATCCTGGCACCGCACGGCGGTTACATTGCCGGCGCGAGTCACGACTACATACTCGAGGAGACACCCCTCGAAAACGTGCTTGCCATGTTCGACACTATTATGGAATATAGGAGGTAGTGGCGATGCTTCATGATCCGGGCAGCTCAACCTCGCCTCCGAATATATCGGAGATCACACTCACGCAGGATGAGAAGGATACGCTTCGCAGGCTTGCGGAGGAGATTGCAGGGATCGCTTCCTTGCCCGTGCACCGCGAGAAAGCCAGGCTCTGGGAAGCGCTGAATGACCTGCACTCCGAGCGGCCCATGGTCTGGATCAACGAGATCCCCTGGAATGAGATGAATGTGGACGACGAACTGACGATACGCTGCAGTGATCCCTGGGCACGTAATCACGAATTAGAAATTCGAAAGATGCTGTATCAGTGGCGGCATATGCCCGGTGACATGATCGTGAGTGACTTCATCGAGTGTCCGCTTGTGATTCACAGCACCGACTTTGGTATTCACGAGGAAGTGGACAGCGTCAAGGTCGATGAATCCAGCGACATCAAGTCGAGGCACTTTCACGTGCAGATCAGGGAACCCGGGGACCTCTCGAAGATCAAGATGCCCGTCATTCGCCACCACGAAGAGGTGACCAATCTCATCTATGAAACCATGTGTGAACTGTACCGGGACATTATCCCCGTAAGGAAAATGGGCCAGGCTCATATCTGGTTCACCCCCTGGGATTATCTGATACGCTGGTGGGGCCTCGAAGAGGCCATGATGGATCTGATCATGCGTCCCGATATGGTGCATGAAGCCGTAGACCGCATGGTGGATGCCTGGATGATTGAACTCGACCAGTTCGTGGAACAGAATCTCCTGGCGCTTGACTGCAACAACTGCCGCATTGGGTCGGGCGGGTATGGCTACATCTCCGAGCTGCCGGGCAGTGACTATGATCCCACAAACGTAAAGCCGCACAACATGTGGGGGTGTTCCAACGCACAGATCTTTTCAGAGGTGTCACCGGACATGCACTGGGAGTTTGCCCTGAAGCACGATCTCCGCTGGCTCGAGCGGTGGGGTCTGACCTATTATGGCTGCTGTGAGCCGCTTGACCGGAAAATAGATCTGCTGAAGAAGATACCGAATCTTCGTAAGATCTCTGTAAGCCCCTGGAACGATCTCGATCGCATTGTGCGTGACATCGGGGGCGATTACGTACTCAGCCGAAAGCCGAATCCAGCCATATTCGCTGAGGATAATTGGAACCCGCATAAGGCGCGTGCTGAACTCGTCGAGGTATTGGAGAAAGCAGGTGTTGTCTGCCACATCGAGTTCATTATGAAGGATATTTCCACCGTTCGCTACAAGCCGCAGCGCTTGTGGGAGTGGGAGAAGATTGCCATGGAGGTGTGCGAAAACTCTGCGCACTAGCCCCACCGCCGGCTCTGCTCTGAGTGATCTCCGGTTGAATCCCATACCGAACTCCCCTGCACAGCTTCAGAATTAAGCCATGTTACAATAAGGAGGAACAGGAAGTTATTCGGATTATCAAACAACTGAGATCAAGGTGACTTTCGTTAAGAGGAATAGCATATATTTGAAAGATGGTTGGATGGATGAGATTCGTTATTCCCTGTATTGTTAAAAAATCGTGGTTTCAGGGGTATTTCCAGCAAGCTGAAAATATAATTTTGCCTATCAATCATCCCTTACCCTTTAAGCTTTTAAACCTTCCCACGGTAATATTCACCTCATGTAAAACAATACCGGCGAACTTCTCAACACTTTCCAATATATACCTCTGTAAATCATACATGGTTCCGGCGACTTGAATCCCATAAGGGATATCGAGCACTGCTTCAAGATCATAGCCCGCGCGCTGGGTTTGTACTATTATTTTTTCGACATTCAATCGCTCATCAAATTCCTTCACACATTGATAAACCATCTGACTTAAAGCTTCTTCCGAAAGCGCAATAGCCCCTTTGCCGCTGTAGGGGGGGCGAACAATTGATTTTTCAAATTCTCTATTTCTTCTCTTGCGGAAAATTTTCCTCTCGATTAATACTCTCACGGACTGAAAAAAGATATGAGAATGGGCCTTCTTCACCTCAACAGCGGGAACCGGAATAATATGCTTTCCCTCTCTGTCCCGTGCGTTCCTGGCGGTACGTATTTCATCATCACTTGCTATATCTTCAATCTTTATGATCTTATACAAAACAGGGAGCCCCACCCTCTCTGCAATCTTTTTTACCATTTTCTCTGATGTTCCTATAATCAAAACGCGCTTAAATTTCGCCTTTTCAAGAGCCTTCTTCGCAGCCGTTAAATGTGAAGGCTCCATAAAAAGCGCTGTTTTTATGGCTGCAATTTTTGTGGGTGCTTTTTTTGCTGAACTTCCGGCAAGAATTTTTTGATCTTTAATAAGAAGTCCGTCATCTATGATCAGATTAATATCATACTCATGTTCAATAAGCTTGGCCCTAAAGCTTTTACCTGTGCCGCTTTTACCCACAAGCGCGTATACCTTAACCCCCTTCATAATCCACACAAAATTATGGGAAGCCTTTTTCAAACTGAAATGTGATGAAAATACCTTTCGATATTGTTTGAGAAATGAAGGGGAAGTAGAATTATTCTTTTTATTATCCTGTGACTGAAAAGGAGATTTTGTTAAAAGGTCTTTATTCACTTTTTCCTTATACTCGTCAATGTTCCAACTTTTTTATTACAGCATACTTACTTTAATTTTAAAAGATTATCAAGTAAATGCAAAGGGTTTAATATATAGGTATCCACCAGACAAGACCGGAGTTCATATCAGGTACCAGTTGGTTCCTGGTACCCTCTCAGTACTTGTATGGCTTAATTCATCAGTTAAATAATTAGTTCTTTTTAACTCTTTATATTTAGTTAGTTAAATATTTTAATGAAAGCTAATTTAACACATGGAGTGTGCGCCAGAAATGAATTATAGAGCGCCCTCATAATATAAGATTCAGGATATTTGCTGTATCTTTCAGGTCCCTTTCAATATAAGCGGCAGAAGCACTCTCCAATTCCTCCCGGGAATAGATCCCCGTAGTTACTCCAATTGTCAAAACGCCGGCTTCATTTCCAGCTCTCATATCCTGTGGGCGTCTCCAAAAAGAACTACATTTTTATCAAATAAAAACCCAAAATATTCTTCCACTCTCTTTATCGCGAGCCTTACAAGATTGGCCCTGTTTATATCATCACTTCCAAATCCTCCCACCCTGAAGAAATGGTTCAATCCCGCCGTTTGCATCTTTCCTCTGGCTATTGGCTCCAGGTTTCCAGTTACCAGGCCCATAAGGCATCTCTGTTTTTCCAGCGACTGGACTAAATTTAGAACCCCGTCCAGCACCAAAGGTGCCTGTGGTAAAAGTGATTGCGATCATTACCGATCCCCACGAAGTAAGAAAAATACTCCGAGTGCCTGAAACCAAACCACGCTCCTCCCTTTGAG
>JAGLSF010000161.1 GCA_023136305.1 Spirochaetota bacterium | reverse complement strand
CACGCGAACCGAACAGAACCTCTAAATTTTAGAGTTCGATGATTTCGCTCCTGGCATCGGAGAAGGGCTCACACCCATCTTTGGTGACGCGGAACCCGTCTTCCCAGCGAAAGCCGTAGGCATCAGTGGTGAAGAAGGTATCGGCCATGAAGGTCATGTTCTCCTGCAGCTCATATTCAGAGCTGGTCTCCATCCAGGGCTTCTCCACCTCTATTATGCCGGTGCCGTGACAGGGTCCGTACAGGAAATACTCGGCGTATCCCTTTTCCTTGAAGTGTTCGAAATAACGGTTTGCCACGTCCTTTGCAACCACTCCCTCGCGTATCCACTCGTAGGTCTTGAGGTGCACGTCGAGTCCGAACTGTACGTGGCTGTGCATTTCAGACGGCATCTTTCCAAAGATGACGGGTCTTCCCACCGAAGAGGAGTAACCGCCGAATCGCGCGCCGATACAGAGCTGAATGATCTCCCCCTCCTTGATGGTATCGTAGGTGGCGCGGGCAATGGCATTGCGCGTCTTCCTGCCCCCGAATACATAGTTGGGAAATCCCTCACATTCAGCGCCGTGGCGGTAGAGGGCCTCCATTACAATGCCCATAGCCTGTTTCTCGGTCATGCCGGGCTTCATGGTCTTCAAAATGTCTTCGAGGGCAAGTTCACTGATGCGGTGGGCCTCCTGAATCATGGCAATCTCAGGCTTCGATTTAAGGATGCGCATGTCGGAGATGATCCACTCAGCGCGGATGATTTCACCGCCCTTGATCAATGCAGCATTGATCCCGTCCCAGACAGGCAGGGGAAGTATGGTGTAGTCGCCCAGAGCGAGGCGTTCTATTCCCTTACCTCCCGACACCTCGTCAAATATGTCTTTGAAGGATGAGACCGGTATGTCGGGATAATCGGGCTCTGCCGACTCCCTGTATTCCACCATGGTCCGTATCTTCTTGATTCTGCTCCTGTCCTGGGCAAAGGGCTCGGCCTCCGGACCGATGAGCAGTATAGGTTCACCCTCCCTTGGGACGATGACTCCTGCGGTCTCGAATATAGGCCAGTGATCGCTGAGATACCGTACATTCGCCTGATCTGCCTCGTTGCAGTGCACCAGATAGGCATCGTAGTTGTTTTCAGCAAGCTTTTCCTGAATCCTCTCTATTCGACTTCTAAATTCAGAATCGGGCAACTTCGTCTGCATGGTCACTCCTTTCTGAGATGCTAGTCATAATTTTAACGAGACAAGATTGACTGATGGGCAATGTACAGACGTATCCCTTCAGTACTTACCGCTTCTCAAGGGGGACAAAGGGCAAGTCCTTCTTGCCCACGTAGAGGCTCTTGGGACGATAGATGCGGTTGCCCTCCCGCTGTTCGAGAATATGCGCAAGCCAGCCACCCACGCGGGCAACGGCAAATATGGGCGTGAAGAGGATGGTTGGAATACCGAGCAGCCTGTACAGGGCACCGGAGAAGAAATCCACATTGGGATAGATGGGTTTTCCCTTGTCCTTCATACGATTCCCGAACACCCGCTCGATCTCCTTCAGGATCTCGTAGTCACGCCAGTTGTTCTTCCTGTCGGAGAGGTCCTGGAGGTACTTCTCGATGACCTTTGCACGCGGGTCCTTTGCCTTGTAGACGCGATGCCCCATGCCCATGACCTTCTGCTTCTTACTCAGCGCGTTGTCTACCCACTTTTCCACCTTGCTCTTGTCCCCGATGGCATCAACCATCTTGAGTACCCGTTCATTTGCCCCGCCGTGGAGTGAGCCGTAGAGGGACCCCATGGCAGCTGAGATGGAGCTGTAGCAGGTGGAGAGGGTGGAGGCAACAACCCGGGAGGTGAAGGTGGACGCGTTGAAGCCGTGCTCGGCGTGGAGGATCAGGCAGTTGTCCATGATTTCTCCCTCATCGGGGTCCGGTTCCTCGCCGCGGAGCATGTAGAGGAAGTTTGCTCCGTGGGAAAGGTCGTCCCGGGGCTCTATATAGTCATTCCCATCACGGTAGCGTGCATAGGTGGCGGCGACGGTCGCCATCTGCGCTACCTGATGCAGGGTGTCCCTGCAGTTGCAGGTGGCAGAGTGCTGTATCTTGTGCTGCACATAACTCGACAGATAGGCCATCACCGACTGGAGGAGCTCCATGGGATGTGCGCCGGTCGGGAAGGCGTGTATCATTTGCTTGACCTGCTCGGGCAGTGCCCTGAATGACCTCATCCTCTCGCTAAATCCATCGAGTTCGCTTCCGGTGGGCAGGTTTCGGTAGAGCAGTAAATACACGATTTCCTCGAAGCTGCACTGCTCAACCAGGTCTTCAATCGAGTAGCCCATGTAGTAGAGCTTGCCCTGCTGTCCATCGATGTAGCAGATCCGGCTCTCCGCAGCAATAACGCCCTCAAGTCCCTTCGCATAGTCAGGTTTTTCCATCAACACTACCTCCAGGTAAATGGTGCATCACATACACAGAAGATACGGACCCTCTAGTGCAGTCAACCACATGGTGAACTCTGCACCCCCGTACCGGTTCCATTATTATCATTTTCCGCCACCCCGTCAATCACAATGAGTGAATCGAACGCCCGTCAACAGCAAGGGCCGCTTCCTTTAAAACTTCGGCAAGCGTGGGATGGGCGTGTATGGTTCGCGCAATGTCCTCTGCGCTGCCACCGTATTCGATAACAGTCACGGCCTCGCTGATCAGCTCAGATGCCCGCGGACCGATGATATGCACACCCAAAACCTCATCGGTCCTGCTATCGGCCAGTACTTTCACAAAGCCATTCGTGCTGCCCAATGCCAGGGCTCGTCCATTGGCCTTGAATGAGAACATGCCCCTCTTATACTCCCGTTCATCTTCCCTGAGCTGCTCTTCGGTCTTGCCAACACTGGCAATCTCCGGTGCCGTATAGATGACGCCTGGAATGGCATTGTAGTTGAGCTCTGCAGGAATACCCGCAATTCTCTCCACACAGACGACCCCCTCCTCCTCGGCCTTGTGCGCAAGCATGGGCTCACCTATGACATCACCGATTGCAAAGATATTCTCAGCGCTCGTCTGATACCGCTTATCGACCTTTACAAATCCAGTTCTCTCATCCCATTGGATGCCGTTTTCAGCAATACCCACACCCTCATGGAAGGGCTTTCTACCCACGGAAACGAGGACCTTGTTCGCTGTGAAAAACTCCTCCTTCCCGTCCTTTCTCTCAGCCCGTACCTGAAGCCCTGCCTTCTTTTTCTCACATCCCAGCACCTTCGTGTCCAGTACCAGGTTCAGACCCTGCTTTTTCAGTATCTGATTCATTCTTCGCGATACCTGTACATCCCATCCTGGCATGATCTGGGGCAGAAGCTCTATAACGGTAACCTCTGAACCAAGCCGTGCCCACACACTCCCCAGTTCAAGCCCGATGGCACCGGCACCGATGACGATGAGTTTTTCCGGCACCTGCTCGAATGAGAGCGCTTCGGTTGAGGTCACGATGTCCTTGAAGTCGAAGGGGAGGAAGGAGAGTTCAACGGGTATGCTTCCCGTGGCAATGATAACCTTTGCACCTGAGATTTGCTGCTTCTTTGCACCCCGTCGTGAGATCTCCACGGTTTTTGTTTTCTGACCCTCAGCAGGAAGGATGTGGGCTGAACCGGTATATACGTCCACACTTCTTGCTTTGAGCAGAGAGGAAACCCCCCTGACGAGCTGTGAAACCACCTCCTTCTTACGATCCATGATCCTCTGCAGGTCAAACTTCACACTTCCGGTCTTTATCCCGTGATCCTTCAGGTGGTTGACCGACGAGTAGTACAGTTCACTCGACTCGAGCAATGCCTTGGATGGAATGCAGCCGATGTTGAGACAGGTGCCCCCGAGATTCCTGCTCCTCTCTATGATCGCAACGTTCATGCCAAGCTGCGCCGCACGGATTGCCGCCACATAGCCGCCGGGTCCCGCGCCTATTACGATGAGGTCATATGTACTGTCCTGGGCCATCCTCTTCACCTCTGTATTCTTTTGCTTTCATGTCAATGGGTCAGAAATTTAGTCTTCACCCTATATATGGCGAACAAAAAGCTCGCGCAGCGCTGGCGGAGCGATTTCTTTGTTATCTTTTTTAGATCTTTTTGTTGACGTGTTAGAAACTCAACTTTCACTCCTAAATGTCAATGAGCATGCGTTCAGGGTCCTCTATTTCCTCTTTCACGAGAACGAGAAAGCTCACCGCCTCTCTTCCGTCAATCAGGCGGTGATCGTAGGTGAGCGCAACGTACATCACCGGGTGCACGACAATCTCGCCATCCACCACCACAGGCCTCTCCTTTATGGCGTGCATTCCAAGAATCGCAGACTGGGGCGGGCTCGGGATGGGTGTCGACAGCATCGATCCAAACACGCCACCGTTGGTAATGGTGAATGTTCCTCCTGTGAGCTCGTCCACGGTGAGCTTCTTCTCCCGTGCCCTTGCTGCAAAATTGCGGATTGTTTTTTCGATGTCAGCAAAACCCATCCGGTCAGCATGACGTATCACCGGAACAATGAGGCCCCGTTCGGTGGAGACTGCGATCCCTATGTTGAAGCTGTTATTGTAGACGATGTCTTCACCATCGATATAGGCGTTGAGCACGGGATATGCTGCCAGTGCATTGCAGCATGCCTTGAAAAAGAATGACATGAAACCGAGACGTACCCCGTGCCGCTTCTCGAAGGAATCACGGTATGTTTTACGCAGGCCCATGACCCTGCTCATGTCGACTTCGTTGAAAGTCGTCACATGTGCTGCACTCTGCTTTGCGAGCAGGAGATTTTCGGCAATCCGTTTCCTGATGCTTGTCATCTTCACCCGATTCTGCCCTGCTCCGGCAGGTTTGGGTTGCACTGGAGCCTGAGCGGGTGCTTTCACCGGGATCTCTAACGGCTTTTCTGCCCGGGTTTTGACTTTCGTCGAAGAGGGCTTCGTCGTGGCCTGCGGTTTGTCCTGTTTCTTTGACACTCCGGATTCACGCTGCTCGAGAATGTACAGCACATCCTTCTTCGTGATGCGGCCGTCCCTGCCTGTTCCCCTGATTTCTGCAGGGTCCAGCTCATACTGTTCCACCAGCAGCCGCACTGCGGGTGAGAGGGGTGGCGTACCCGCCTTTCCAGCTGAAACCTTCGAAGGAGTGTCAGGTTTGGTGCCGGCCTCTTCGATCTTCTCATCGATGTTGATCTCGTAGGCTACCCTATCCTTCTTCCCGTCCTTTTGTACCGTGTCGGCGGCTGACTCTGCGA
>JAGLSF010000160.1 GCA_023136305.1 Spirochaetota bacterium | reverse complement strand
GGGGCCGTACCGGTTATGACCACCCGCGGGTGTCCCTATAACTGTGATTTTTGCTGCGTACACGATGTCTTTGGAAGGAAGATACGTCACGTACCTATTGCAAATGTTGTGCAGGACATGCAGGATTCGGGTGGAAAAATGTTCCTGTTTCTCGATGACAACATAATCGGCGACCCAAAATATGCAAAGGAGCTCTTCCGCGCCATAAAGCCCCTGCACATTCGCTGGGGTGGCCAGGCATCCATATCCTTTGTGAAGGAAACCGAGATGATGCGCCTTGCTGCGGAGAGCGGCTGTATAGGCCTGTTTTTTGGTCTGGAGAGCGTGTCGAAGTCCCAGCTGCAAGCCATGAGAAAATCGCCGAAGGATATTGAGCACGTTGAGGAGGCGATTAAAAGGGTGAAGGGCTTCGGGATCAATTTTCACGCCTCAATGATATTTGGCTTCGACGATGACACCACGGACGTATTTCCCGAGACGCTCGATTTTCTCAATAAAAACAGGGTGAGTTCAGCCTCGTTGAATGTGTTGACGCCCTATCCGGGAACCAAGACCTACAATAATCTCAGAGATGAAGGCCGGCTCATTACGAACAACTGGCGGTACTACGATCACAATACCGTTGTGTTCCAGCCCAGGCGCATGTCGCCCCTGGAGCTTCAGGCGGGAAGGCTGTGGGCCGTGCAGGAGTTCACGAAACTGTCCGCCATAGTGAAAAGGTGTGTGACCGATTACTCCCATCCCGTTGTGCATCTGGCAATCAACCTGGGCTCGAGAAAGAGCATCAATAATGAGATAAAGAACTTTCCAGGAGTTGCCACGCAACTCTATCGCTCGGAGCTCGATGCGCTGCAGGATGTGAAGGGGCTTTCACTCTCATCGGTCAGATTCGTGGATCTGTTTCCCCGGAGGATGCAGAATCAGTTACCGGCTTTTTAACAGGGGGGTGGCAAAAAGTGTTCAGGAGATTCTTGCTGCTGGCAATAGAGGGTGTCATTGTGATTGTCGAGTGGAGCGTGGCCGGCATCATGCTTGTAAGGGATTACGGCATCAGGGTATGGCAAAACAATGTGATGAGAAAATGGGTGTTTGAAATCATGGATCACGTTGATGCTCGATTTCATCGTTTTGTTGCCTATCTCAAGGAAATCGAAACGCTGCTTCAATGCAGAATTGTATACGCGAAGATAACAAAACCAATGAAATTTCATTATAGGGAACTCAGCAGAAGACGCCTTCCGTGACAGATGGTCACATGTGTATCCCCTGTATCAGTATGTTTCATCCTTCCTGTCGAATGCATACTATCCATCAATGATATCAACCGGACTGATTTCAAAGATAAGGTCTTTGCCGGCCAGATGTGCAGGGCAATGAAAACAGGGCAGCCCTTCCTGCGAGATAGTTTGTCAACCCCTGGTAAAGAGGGCATGTTGGGTACGGAATTCTTAAAGGGAGAACCATGAAAACAATGAAAATGTGGAGAGTCCGTTTCAGTTGTCTTGTGCTTGTCACAGTAATGACTGTGGTCTCGGCAGGGGTTTCTGCAGCTGACACTAAGAGTGATAAAAAGAACGCCGTTGCCCGTGTGAACGGGGATTTCATTACCAGGGAGGACTATCAGCGGCAGTTCAATATTGCACAGCAACAGCTTCTCAGGCAGGGTGTGCCTCTTGATGATGCGGGTTTGAAGCGCCTCAGGAACGAGGTGCTCGAAAACCTGATCGACAACGAACTTCTCTTTGAGGAAAGCGAGAGGAGGGGTTACGCTGCTGATGAGAAGGAGATCAAAAGCCAGTTTGATGAGGTGCAGGCCCAGTTTCCAACTGAACAGGAGTTTCGAGCAGCACTGGAGGATATGAACTATACGGCGGGCACCTTCAAGGATGTTGTGGAACGCCGTATGACCCTCGAAAAACTCATTGAAAATGATATTGCCCCGGGCATTACCGTGTCCGATGAAGAGTCACGCCTCTACTATGAGGACAATCCCGAGTACTTCGTCCAACCGAAGCAGGTCAGGGCCTCTCATATACTCATCTTGGTGGAGGATCAGAACAACGAGCAGCAAAAACAGGTGGCACTTGAGAAGATCAAGCTTGTGCAGCAGAAGCTCCGCAACGGTGGGGACTTTGCTGTACTGGCGATAGAGTATTCCGAGGGGCCCAGCAGCGCACAGGGCGGAGACCTCGGCTTTTTTCAGAGCGGGCAGATGGTTCCGCCATTTGAGCAGGCTGCATTCTCCATGAAGGTTGGTGAGGTGAGCGATATCGTTGAGACCCGTTTCGGCTATCATTTGATCAAAGTTACGGACATACGGGCCGAGGTCTCGATACCCTACGAGCATGCGAAGAACAGCATCGATCAGTATCTTACTCAGAATCTGATCATGAATGAGATAGAAGCGCTGATGACGGTTTTAAAGGACGAAGCCGTGATCGAGCGGTATCCGGAAAACATGTAGTCTTCTGGTTTCGCTTATGCCCTTCTCTTTCCGGCCAAAAGGAGAAGTATAATCAATACCGGAACCGCCACATAGTGAATCAATCGTCCGAAAGAGGGGATTCCGTTGATCAGGACGAAATTATACGCATCAGGAATAAAATAGAGAAAGAGTATAACGAGAAACCAGAGAATACCAACAGCAGAAAGGAGCAGGTTCGACCCCCTGGCAATTCTCCATATGGCTGCCACCAGACTCGCCACGCCGATGATGAGATACACGTATTTCCAGCTCATGATGTAACTCCCTTTCCTGTGACCTTTGAAGCAGCTGTCTTTTCGATGACTCCCAGTACGGCATCATTGTATACGAATTCCGTGCTTCCTTACAATGAAATTATTTTGCATTCAGCCTCCCTGTACCATAGAATTTCTAGTATCATGCACAGGGGGAAAATCCATTTGACATATCATGTGTTCAATACGGAAAATGGTGCACTCTTTGCCTCGAGAAGTTTTGAAGCCTCACTGCAGGATGAGCAGGAAGCCGACAACGAAGAATTTTTAAGAGAGCCCGTGGAGATGTACAGAGAGATCGTCGATTCCTTCATTCCGCAGATGATGAAACAGCTCGCCCCCTATACGGTACGTGAGTCCCGGAGGCTCATGAAAGACAAGAGCAAAGACCCGCTCATGGAGAGAGTGCCAGGCAGTATGCAAAAAACGGTGTGTACGATCGTGCACTCGAGCTGTATCTCGAAGCCTGGGACAGCTCGCGAAACCCTGCCGCGGGATTCAACGGGGCAATCATGTACGAGGTGACCGGTGACATTGACGCCGCTGTATCCCTCATGAAGGAGGTGGTTGACCGATATCCTGAAAAGAAGATCATTCGTGAGTACAACCGGCTGCTTGGGGTGAGAGAGGAGCAGGAGAGGCTGGCCGAACAGCTTGCATGATCAGCGTATAATGCCCATTCGTTTCGGGGGCCAGTATCTGAACAGGGATTTCCCGAAAATTTCATGCCGTTCCACGAAACCCCAGAACCGGCTGTCATTGGACTGGTCCCGGTTGTCGCCCATCATGAAATAACTGTCTTCGGGAATGATGAGGGGGCCGTAGAAGTCGCGGTGATTCATGAGGCTGTCGCCTGGAGGTATGATTTCCGGGTCTGCGTGGTGCTCCGGCCACCAGCCTTCAAGGTGTTTGCCGTTGACGTAGACATCCTTGTTGATGATCTCGATCTCGTCGCCGGGCAGGCCGATACACCGTTTCACATAGAACTTTGGCTGTGGGTCGATGTTCACGAACCCGAGTGTCAGTGTGTACACGATGGGTGTGAACATCTGCACGAAGACATTCGGTGGATCGTAGTAGGGTGCGAGGAAGATGATGATATCACCCCTTCGGGGAGCGCGCACAGAAGGAAGACGCTTTTTCGTAAAGGGGATCTTCGCACCGTAGATGAACTTTGATGCAATGATGAAATCCCCCACCTCAATGGTGGGAATCATGGAGCCTGTGGGAATCTTGTATACGTCGACAATAAAGGTCTTGATGAAAAGGGCGATGACCAGTGCAAACACCACCGCCTCTATGTTCTCGCGAAGTTTGCTCTTCTTACGTTTTTCCTTTTTCTCGTGCTTTCGAAACATGGTCTGACCCGCCTGCAGAATAGGCTAAGATAATATGGGCTGCCCTTTTATACAACAGTTTCTTCACGGTTATCGGTTAGGTTTGTTCAGCGGTTAACCTTTTCAATCTCCTTGACACAGAGGAGTTTTCATCGATAAATAGTGAGAAAGTGAAAAACGCTCATATGTGAAGGGAGAAACCCCTATGCCTTTTATGAAGAGACAGGAAATCCTGAGGAGACTGAGGAAATCATTCACCGAGGGGAGGCCGCTTCTCGGTTGTGGAGCGGGTACAGGTATATCAGCCAAATTCGCCGAGCGCGGGGGCACCGACCTGATCATCATCTACAATTCAGGCCGCTACCGAATGGCGGGACGCGGCTCTGCAGCGGGTCTCATGCCCTATGGGGACGCCAACGCTATCGTTGTGGAGATGGCGGGGGAGGTTCTGCCCGTTGTGAAGGACACTCCTGTACTGGCAGGTGTGTGTGGAACCGACCCATTCCGCCTCATGCCCGTGTTCCTGAAAAAACTGAAAGGTATAGGATTCGACGGTGTGCAGAACTTTCCCACAGTCGGCGTGATTGACGGGAACTTCAGGCGTGTACTGGAGGAGACAGGAATGAGTTATCAGCTGGAGGTCGATATGATACACGTGGCCCATGAACTTGACATGCTCACCTGTCCCTATGTCTTCGATGAGGAGGAGGCCGTGAAGATGACAGAGGCGGGGGCCGATGTCATCGTTGCGCACATGAACACGACGAACAAGGGAGACATCGGTGTAAAGACCACCATATCGCTCGGTGATGCCGCGAAGCGGGTACAGGCAATTCACGATGCCGCGAAAGGGGTGAATAGGGATGTCATGGTTATCTGTCACGGCGGGCCCATCGCTGAACCTGAAGACGCCCAGTACATCTATGACCATACGGAAGGTGTCGTGGGATTCTTCGGAGCCTCCAGCATTGAGCGGCTTGCCACTGAGCCGGCAATCGAAAATCAGACCAGGAAATTCAAGAAACTGAAGCTCTAGGAGGGCTATGTCAAAGGCGCTTTTCCTCAATGCACAAATTCCCCTTGATGCACTCTCAAGACTGAAAAAGCGGTTGGCCGATGAAAAACCTGCAGGCACTGGAAGAATACGTTCTAGGGATGCGAAGTACATGGAAGTACAGACGTC
>JAGLSF010000016.1 GCA_023136305.1 Spirochaetota bacterium | reverse complement strand
TATAATATAATATTAAGGCATTCTGCACGCATACTAGTTTTGTCTTACACCCTAGGGATGTCCTGATCGGATTGAGGTGGGCCTCTACGTAACCCTTTTTACGCGAATAAGATCTGCTTTTTTCCTGCTTCCCCTTACTACTGTGAATGAGTATCCCTGCAGGTTAAGGGTATCACCTTTTTGCGGTATTTTCCCGAGTTCAGATAAAAATAATCCGTTTAAAGTTAAAAATTCTTCATGCGCAATATCTATCGACAGCAGCCTCTCCACTTCTACGATTTCTGCATCACCATCACAGATGTACTCGCCTTCCTGTATCCGGACGATGAGGCTTCTCTCTTCGAGGGCATCGATTCTTCCAATGATTTCCTCCCCGATATCATAAATCGATGCGAGGCCTGTTATTCCTCCATACTCATCTACTGCAAAGACTGTTGAAAACCCTTCCTCGTAGGCCTCCCGGTACAGTTCACTGATGTTTTTGTTCTCAGGGATGAAGACTGGTTCATCCATCACCTCAGTTACTTTCAAGTCTTTATCGGTGTTCACCAGCTCACGTGCGGTCAGCATGCCGATGATGTTGTCAATTCTCTCGCGATAAACGGGAATAGAGTACTTTTGATGTTTCTTGATGAATTGGAAGCAGTCGCGAACCTTTGATGTGTCGGGAAGTGCAAAAATGTCAACCAGCGGCACCATGATGTCGGAAAGACGTTTCTCACCGAAATCGAGTGTGTCCTCAAAATACCTGCTCTCATCTTCCGTGTAATGTGGCTCCAGATGTGTGGATATGAAAAACTTGACATCTTCCTTTTTCTTGAATAATCCGGGATGAAGGCCTGTTTGTGTTATGCCTACGAGCCTGATAATGATGCCTGTCAGAAAAGAGAATATTTTTCCAATTGGAAAAAAAATAAGGTAAAAGATGAAAAGCGGTACGGTGCTGGCAAGGGTCCACTGGAGGCTGCGTATAAGGGCGAGGTTTTTTGGAAGCACCTCACAGAAAATCAACGAGAGTAAGGTGATCGTGATAACCGAGAGCAGCGGTTTTGGCTGTCCGAACATGTCCAGATAAAGCCTGGCCACGAGGTTTGATGAGAGTACAAGGGCAAGATTTGTACCAACCAGAGTTGTTGAGAGAAGCCGTTCCGGTCTTTCGAGAAGATGAGATGCAAGCTGTGCAGGTCTCTTCCCTCTCTTCTTCAGATTGTACAGCTTGAACCGGTTTGTGGATACAAAGGCTGTTTCGGAACCGGCAAAGAATGCCCAGAATAATAAGAGAATGGCAATAGCGATTGCGTTACCGATCACGTTTTCGAAACTCCATGTTTTCGATTTGCCTTGAACTGCTTTCGAGAACCCGTATGCGGTAGCCTGCATCAATATCGATTTCAGCACCAACTGGCGGTATCTCACCCAGAACATTCACGATATATCCGCCGATTGTATTCGATTCAACAGGCAGGTTGAGGTCGAAAGTACTGTTCACATCCGATATCTTTGTATCGCCCTGTACATGCCAGTGGTCATCGCTTTTCTTCTGTATGAGCTGTGCGAGAAGGATATCCCTGATAAATATGGCATCGAGGATGTCCTTGAGAGTCACAATTCCCGACGTGCCCCCGAATTCGTCCAGTACGATTGCCAGGTAATTATGATTTTTCCTGAACTCGCTCAGCAGCGGAAGTACTTGCTTTATTTCAGGCACAAACAGTGGTCTAGTGAGATTGTGACGAATATCCTTTTTCTTGAGGTGAATGAAATCGGTAATTTTTATATAGCCGAGGATATAATCGATAGTATCATCGAAAAAGAGAACTGTTGAGTAGGGAGATTCTTTCACCATTCGTTCCATGTTACTCCAGTAGTCGTTGATATCAATACCTTGAAGTTCTGATCGAGGAACCATGATATCAGAAATCGGCCTGTTGATCAGGTGTATCAAGTTGGTGAGCGCACTGATTGAAGTTGAGGGTATACCGGCATCAGTTCCCGATTCAACAGCCGAGAGAAGCTCGTCCTTCGAGAGATAATGTTTCTTCTTGAATCCACTGCTCTTCTTAACCAATTGCTGAACCAGGAACTGTACTGGATAGAAGACCCTGTTTGTGAGGTTTATGACTGAAATAAATGTCCTGGAAAAAGTGATGGGACGTGTTGCTGCCACATTCTTTGGCACAATTTCTCCGAAGAGTAGCAAGAGGAAAGTCATGATGAAGACAGAGTAGAATAGAGAATTACTTGTGAAGAAGGAATTCGATACCTGTTCCCCAATAATCGAAGCGCCTGAATTAACCACCGTGTTACCGATCAGGATTGTTATAAGCGCACGCTGAGGCCTTTGCAGGTAATGAAGCAGCGTTTTGAGGTTTCTGCCCTTCTGATGGGAGAGTCTGCGAGTTTCAAATTCAGGTATCGAGAGTAATGCAACCTCTGACCCTGAATAGATAAAAGAAAGGATCAGGAGGATCGCAATGGATACTAGCTGTAGAAGTTGGAGCATATCCTTATGAGGATGTCTCTACGGTTTCAAGCGCTTTTTTCTTCTTCTTCTGTCCACCCTTGAAAACTATTTTCTCCTCTTCACAGTCGACGATTGCCTTGCTTCCCTCTTTGAAGACACCTTTCAGAATCTCATTGGCAAGCGGGTCTTCTATTTCCCTTTGAATGGTTCTTCTGAGAGGACGGGCTCCGTACTTCTCGTCGTAACCCTTCTCAATGAGGTGCTTTTTCGCACTTGCGGTAATTTCCAGAGCAATGCTCTTCTCTTCAAGTTGTTTCTTACTCTCGTCGAGCATGAGACCAATGATCAGGCCGATATGTTTCTTGTTGAGCGGATGGAAAACCACAATTTCATCAACCCTGTTCAGGAACTCGGGATTAAACACTCTTTTCAATGCGGAGATTGCCTTGTCCTTCATTCCGATGTAGTTGTTTGCACCCCCCCCTATTGCGAAACCGAGATTTCCGCCCTTGTGGATCTCCTTGCTCCCTACATTTGAAGTCATGATAATCACTGTATTCCTGAAATCCACCGTGTGGCCCAGGTGATCGGAGAGCTGGCCTTCCTCGAGAACCTGCAGCAGTATATTGAAAACATCAGGATGGGCTTTTTCGATCTCATCGAGGAGAATAACACTGTAAGGTTTTCGTCGTATCTTCTCGGTAAGTTCACCACCCTCCTGATAACCGACATATCCAGGAGGAGCACCGACCAGACGCGAAACGTTGTGTTTCTCCATGAACTCACTCATATCGATGCGAATAAGCGCATCCTCTGAACCAAAGAGGAACTCGGCGAGGCATTTCGCAAGATAGGTTTTACCAACTCCTGTGGGGCCGAGGAAGATGAAAGAACCGGAGGGTCGTTTAGGAGACTTCAGGCCCGTTCTCGACCTGCGGACAGCCCTACTCACCGCCTCAATTGCCTCATCCTGCCCCACAACCTTCACATGGAGATCGTCTTCCATTCTGAGAAGTTTCTGGGATTCACTTTCAACAATACGTACGAGAGGAATACCGGTAAGTTCACTGGTAATCTGATAGATCTCGTCCTCGTCAACTACCGGTTTTTCGTTGTTCAGTTCCTTTTTCCACTCGTCCTTCATAAGTTCGAGTTTTTCCCGTAATATGTTCATCCGGTCTCGAACTTTTGCCGCTTTCTCGTAATCCTGTATCTCAACGAGATGGGTCTTCTCTGATCTGAGCTTCTCAATATCTTCTTCGAGTTTTTTAAAATCCTTCGGCACCATGGTGTTTTCAAGCCGGACCTTTGAACCTGCTTCATCGATCAGGTCGATGGCCTTATCCGGCAGGTATCGGTCGGTAATGTACCGGTAGGAAAGATTAGCAGCGGTATTCAAAGCGTTTTCCGTGTAGAGGATCTTATGATGTTCCTCATATTTTTCCTTGATGCCCCGCAGTATTTCAACGGTTTCATCGATAGTCGATTCATCGACGATGATGGGCTGAAAACGGCGTTCGAGCGCAGCATCCCGTTCGATGTATTTCTTGTATTCACCGAGTGTCGTTGCGCCAATACACTGAAGTTCGCCGCGTGAAAGTGCTGGTTTCAGCATGTTCGCCGCATCAATTGCACCTTCGGCACCACCGGCCCCAATGATGGTGTGAAGCTCATCGATGAATAGGATGATGTTTCCAGCCCTGCGTATTTCAAACATCACCTTTTTAAGACGTTCCTCGAACTCTCCCCTGTACTTGGTTCCTGCAACTAGTGAGGCAAGATCGAGAGTCAGTACCCGCTTGTTCGCAAGCGTCTCGGGAACACTCCCAGATACAATATTCTGGGCCAGGCCCTCTACAATGGCCGTCTTTCCCACACCTGGCTCGCCGATAAGCACCGGGTTGTTCTTCGTCCGTCGGCACAGGATCTGTATGACTCTCTTGATCTCTTTTTCCCTGCCTATAACAGGGTCGAGTTTCTTTTCCTTTGCGAGATTGGCCAAATCACTTCCAAATTCATCGAGTGTGGGTGTTCGCCGATCCACCTTTTTTTTAATGTCGGTTTTACTCGTTCCAAGGAGGCGGTTGGTTTCCTCCCGGACATTTGAAATCTTGATACCCTGTTTGTCGAATGCATTGAGTATGCCGCTGTCACCCTCTCTCAGAAGACCGAGAAGGAGATGCTCTGTTCCGATGTAGTTGTGGCCCATACTCCTTGCTTCGTCAGCACTGAGTTCGAGAACTCTTTGTGCCCGCGTCGAGGGAGGTACATCGCCTAAAAGGAGAATCCCACCTGTTCGTTTTGTATTTGCAATGATATCTTCCCGGAGCATACTCAGATCGACACCGAGATTGATGAGGGTTTTGATAGCTACCCCTTCACCCTCACGAATAAGACCTAGCAGAATGTGTTCAGGAAGGAGCTTATCGTGATTGAGTTTTTTCGATTCTTCCTGAGCAAGTATGTTAATGACTCTCTGAGCTCTTTCTGTTAATCCCTTAAACATTTATATTACCTCTCTGAGATAGTCTCGTATAAAGATTGCCCTTACCTCCTCAAGGTTTGCAGATTCATCTCTTATATTATAACGCTTCCGGAGATGATAATCCTGTATGTAATGGAGAAGAAGGTTGATGTCTCTGATATTCACGTAGTTAATGATGCCAAGGCTGATACCGAGGCGCACATTGGAGAGAAGCTCGAGGGCTTCAAACAATGAAACCATTCGGCAGGATAGGAGAATACCGTAACATCTCCACACCTTGTCCTCGATAACATTCATGTTGTCTTTGTATGTTTCGTTTCTGTATGAACGCTCCTTGCTGATAATTTCCTCAAATAATCCCAGCGTTGTCTCGTACAATTCTTTCTCTGACTGTCCAACTGCTACTCTGTTGTAAATTTCGTAGTACCCATCGATCCAGCTCGACCTGAGTGCAAGGCCGCTCTTTTCAAGATCGACTATCAACTTGTTGAGCCGGCTGGAATATATAAGTTCTGCAAGATGAAGGATGACTGAGAGAACCATGCCGGTACCTGATTTCTCTGGATCAGAGGTAAGATAGCCGAATCTCGGTGAAAATGCGAAATCCATCTGCTTTTCAAAACTCATGATAATTTTTTTTCCAAGGACATACATTGTATCGAATCCGAATCCGGGCCAGGAGGTGATCAATTGCAGGTGGTCGACCGAATTCAGTATGAAGTAGAGATTCTGATTTTCTGAGAGAACAAGAACACTTTCAGTTACATTGTCGTCGCCAATGATGTTTCTTTCGAAAAATATTTTCTTATCGAGTCCGGTGATGTCCTCAAAGTTGTAAGTGACAAAATTGGCACAGCAATTACTGCGATTAATACTGTCGATGATGATCCTGCTTATTTCATCCTTTTCCTCTTTATTTAGTTTGTGGGCGAAGGTGTAACCGGAGAGATTTCTGGTAAAGCGCACACTGCTTTTAAGCACGAGGTCGGAGTGGTTTCTCTCGTCGATATTCCAGATACCTTCACTCTTGGCAAGCTCTTCAATTGTCACTGAGAAATCCTTCCTTTTCGCAGTCACGTATTCTATCGCGCAGGGATGCAGCTTTTTCAAAATCTTCTAACCGTACTGCATCTTTTAATTCTTTCCTTAGCATACCTATGCTGGGTGACTCAACATTACAGTATGCGGATCTTCTGTATTCATTTTTAGAAAGGGTCCGAAGGCTCTCGATGGATTCGGAAAACAGTTCGTAACAGTTGGGGCATCCCAGGTTGTTATATTTCCCGATTTCTTTAACCGTTGTACCGCAGATCTCACACGTATCTATAGGTTCGAGGCCTACCTCATTATTCCTGGACTTGAGAAGCCCCTCGAGCAGGTTGTGAAGATTATCATCGATGCACACATTCTCATCAGCCGACTGTTTCTGACCGCATTCTTCGCAGTAGTGCACATCGATAAGATTGTTATTATTGATGCAGTATGAATGGAATACGGCTTTTTTTCTCTTACACGATTGACAAATCAAGGTTTACTCCTTCACCGTCACCCCTAGTAAATATACAGAAACAAATCTGATTGGGCAAGAAAGGTGTTGGCTAATCGGTCAGGTCACTCAGACGCTTTAGTTTTCCAAACTCAAGTTTGTACGTTTCATCAGCCTTCTCAACGACAGAGGGATTATGTGTTACAATGAGGAGGGTGTGTCCGTAACTTTTAACAATTCCAAAGAGTAGGGCCTTTATTTTTTCAGCAGTGGTCAGATCAAGGTTTCCCGTTGGTTCGTCAGCCAGAACAATCTCGGGATCATTGATCAGTGCCCGGGCAATGGCAACTCTCTGGCTTTCACCGCCAGACAATCTGTTGGGTTTTATGTCCTTCTTGTCCTCTATTTCAAGCCGTCGAAGGATCTCCATTCCCCTTTTATACGCTCTATCCACTCGATACTCATACATCAGGTATGGCATCATGACATTTTCTATTACTGAGAATTCCACAAGCAGGTTGTGAAATTGAAAGATAAATCCGATGTATCTGTTCCTGAGCTCAGAAAGCTCTTCTTCAGTGGCAGATTCAACGCTTCTCCCGCGTACCATGATACTGCCTTCTGTGGGAGCATCAATGCCGCCTATAAGATGGAGCAGTGTACTCTTGCCTGAACCGCTTCTTCCTACAATAGCTACAATACTGCCCTTACGAACGCGGAGGTCCAGACCATTGAGCACCGTGAGATGTGAGTCACCCGTTTTATATACTTTCTTCAGGTTTCTTGCATGCACGGCATAGTTTTCATCATTCATGGTTGTACACTTCCCCGGTCACTCGTACCTGATATTCTCCACTGGTTTGAGTTGTGCCGCTTTTCGTGCCGGATAGTATGCTGCCAGGACGCTTAACAGAAGAGAAAGAATCGACACAATGATAACGTCTTTAAAATGGATTTCAACCGGAACTCCCTCGAGCTAATAGATTGAATCAGACAGAATTTCGAATTCATGAAAGGGCAGTCTTCCCAGAGGCATCAAATAGAACAGGTACACGAGTTCCCGGATCCCGTTTACGATGAATTCGAAAAAGTTGAATATACTTTCAATGTTCAGGGTCAGCAGAAATCCGGTAAACACACCGATGACGGTACCAATGAATCCTATGTACAGGCCGTCAAAAACAAAAACCTGTGTAATGAGATGCGGCTCAGCACCTATGGCCCTCAATATGCCGATTTCCCGTTTCTTGTCCATAACAGTCATAATGAGTGAACCGATGATATTAAATGCGCCGCTTACAATGATGAGCATAACCACGAATCCGATACCAACCTTCTCATTCTGAAGTGCTTCGAATAGGGGTCTGTTCAAATCCATCCAGGTATATATGTAATGGCCAATCCGGAGATTGCTGTGCGCCCAGTCCACCACCCTGTCGGCCTTGTAAAAGTTATCGATCTTCAATCCCAGTGTCAGTTCGCTTCGTTCAATGTTGAATATCCGGTATGCAGCCTCGAGTGAGACATAGGCCATATTCTTATCGTACTCCCAGTAACCTGTTTTGAATGTTCCCGAAACATAAAACAAGTTGAATTTCGAGCGGGCAGATGCAAGGTCTTTACCTTCAAATGTGACGATAGATACATAATCACCGGGTAACACGCCTGCTTCCCGGGCAAGCTCTTCTCCGATGATGATGGTATCATCATCGGAGAGGTCAAAAGTTCCTCGGGTTATATCAATCTCCCTGTTAAAACCCATATCGAGGTCGAGGATATTCTGCGGGAGTGCTTTTATAACGAACCCTCGCGTTACATAATCGGTTTTAATAATGCCCTCACCATCATAGTAGGGAACTATTGATATTATTTCTTTATTATTTGAGAGAATTGATATACTATTATCGATAGTATAGTGGGAATCGTAGTTTGGCTGAACGATCAGGTGAAAACTGTTGGTTTCGAGTATCTTTCTCCTGAAGGTGTTGTGGAAACCGTTCATAATCGAAAGAACCGTTATAAGTGTTATGATACCGAATGCTATCATGAGAATCGAGAGTGTGGACATCAGAGACCATTTGGCGATGAGGTAGCGTCTGGCGAGAAAAAGGGAGAGTTTCAGCTTCATGTTTTCGGCTCCTGGTGAGACTAAGATAGCCCCTCAAAAAAAATTATAAAAGGAATTTTACGCGGGAGGAGTGTGACTTTTGGACACATTCGATAAATACTCAAGGTTTGAGTATGAAACAAAATATACTGTTATTCTCAAGGGGAGATTCAAAGGGATAGATACCAACAGCTTTGGTCTGTTTATAATCTTTCTCAACGAAGAGCTTCGTATGGTGGAGAACCTGATTGCAGTCGTTTCCCATTTCAGTTCGCTGTATGATGTGGATCCTACTCTGCCGTGGTACACACTTGAGGAAAACCTGATTAACATCAAATGGAAGGGCGACATATCTGTCAATATAACTATTGATCTTCAAAAATATCTGGAGAGTGCGCTCGACAGGGACCGGGGAAACGAGCTGTATCAGCTTGTGAAGAATAATGATATCACGAGAATAGAGTCTCTGCTCCAGGCCATACTCATGAAGCCGCTCAACGACAGGAATGTGCAGGTAGAAACCAATTCTGAGTATGTGAGTAATGAGGAGATGAGTTTACGGCGGACGGAGAGAAACAAACAGGTGAAAGAGGATGAGTCCACTGCCACCAAAGAACCTGCCGGAAAGATTAAAGATACCATAGATATAGACCTGGTCTTAGCTCCGGTGAGTGGTATACCCGTGTATGAGCTTACAAAGGGCGACAAAATCATGATAAAGATCAATGACAAGCTTCCGAAGGGCAAATACTATATCGACCTTCTTGGGACCCGTGTAGACGGTAATATCATTCCGGTCCCTGCAGAAATTACAGAGATCAGGAAAAACGAGAAAAACGAGTATTCGATTCTATGCAGGATAGACGAGAACATATATGGCAGAGCTGTGGAGACCGAGCAGGTAAAACTAAAGAAATACGATGAGCTCCTGGAAACCGAACAGTCGCTTCGGGAGTTTGACCTTCATGAACAATCCGGTCGTAAACGGGGATTTCCGTTTTTTGTCATTATCATAGGGGCACTCACCTTTATTATACTCATGGTCTTTCTGATCATGTGGTTCTACAATGTTTTCTGATAGGTATCAATAACCATCCATCAGTAGCATGGCGATGTTCAGGACTTCCCCCTTTTCAGTTGCACATGGAATGCATTCTCACTATATTGTTTTCAATCATCTGTTCTAACAATTGTGGAGAGAAATGATGCAGGATGTACGATTCAATGATGAACCGACTACTGAAAAAACGAACAAGAGTGAAGAATTCGAGCGTTCACGCTTTATTGATAAGGAATTACTGGAATCGAGGACCATGATAATTTCTCAGGAAATTGATGCACAGCTCGCACGAAGCATCTATTCCAGGCTGATCCTTCTCGAGAAGGACAATGCTGAAAATCCAATCACCGTAATTATCAACTCCTCAGGAGGCAGCGCTGATTCCGGTTTTGGTATTTACGATATGCTGAGGTTCGTAAAATCACCTATCATCACACTCACTGCCGGACTTTGTGCAAGTGCTGCGGTTATTATTTTTCTTGCGGGTGAGAAAGAGAAGAGATTTGCTCTTCCCAATTCAAGATTCCTCATCCATCAGCCATCCACGAGTGCCGTGGGGCCTGCCGCGGACCTGGAAATCACCGCAAACGAAATTTTAAAAATGCGGGACCAATTCAACATCATCATATCCGCAGAAACGGGACAGGACTTGAAAAAGGTCACTGCTGATACGAACAGAGATTTCTGGCTGTCAGCAGATGAGGCTGTGAAGTACGGGCTTGTCAAGAAAATTGTGAAGAATAGGGATGATGTTTCTTAGCAGCACAGTAAAACGAAGATAATTGAAGCAGTTTATTATGGCGAACTTCGAGTTTATAATAAATATTGCATGGAATTGAAAAACATACCCGTTAAATAATCATCTCCCATTACATTTAGTCAAAGTTCGCAAACACTATGCTTTTGAAAAAATAGTGTCTCTTTTTGATGACGTATTAGAAACTCAAAATTGACCCTTTTTATTCCCAATCATCGATAATCAGGTGATAGAGATCGCTGTCATCGCTGTCCCTGTACCATCGTACTACCTTTGCAACAGTTTCTCCTCCCTTACCCAGTGTTACTGAAACGTCATTGATCTGTATATTAATTCCACGTGCATTGGCAGCCATAATCCGGACCACATCTTTCGCAGTGAAGGCAAGCTCATCGCCATTTCTCAGGAGTATCTCCTGCTTTTCCCCCTCATCGATATCATAGGCAACGTAGGCAGTACTGACCCCTCTAATTGCAGTCTTGATATCGGTTTTCTCATAACCTGATACTATATGAAACCCGCTTTTCGGTGCAACCGGGATATCGGCAAATAGTTCATCCTCCTTGATAATGACAACTTCAGGCGGACCAGCCGTAGCGCCGGCTGTTGCAGTTTCGGTATCAGTCAGCCCTATGCTCAAATCGCTGCTTTCAGTTTTGAAAATCTTCTTGAGCGTCAGGTTTACAATCCCCTCACCCATTCGATTTATTCTGAGCAGTATATCTTTTCTTCCGTCTCTATCGAAATCTATCTCGACCCTTTCATCTGTTGAGAGTATGAATGGAATATCCTCAATCGAGAATTCGAGGTTTTCATCGATTCCATCAATCGAAATACGGTGCACCGCGTTCTTTACCGGAATCTCGATTACATCTCCCTTCACAAAATCTCGAATGATCTCTTCCTCTTCGAACACTGTGAGGCCTGCCGTCCCCTTCTGCTCCTTCTCCTCCTCAACTTCTGCATGCGGAACCTTTTCCTCCTTTACCTTCACCTTCTTGGAGCGGTCTCCTGTGAGGAGTATGAATAAGACAGATGAAACGATGATGACAAAAGTAATACCAATGAGTATAAATCGTTTCAGAGTACTGGTTTTAGCGGTAAGCTGCTCAATAGGGGCCGGCTGTTCCTGTATCTTGTAATCCCTGTATTTAAGCACCATTTCATCGGGGTCGAGTCCGAGAAACTGCGAATAGTTTCTGATGAATCCAATGAGGTATGTTTCTCCGGGAAAGATATCGAAGTTCTCGTTTTCAATGGCGAGGAGATACTTCTTTGCAATTTTTGTTTCTTTGACCGCATCATCGATTGATTTGCCTGACTCTACCCTTGCTTCTTTGAATATGGGTCCAAGCTGGTTCATTCTGTGCTGACCTCTTCTTTAAAATCTTAAAATGGAACGATGATGTTTCGAATTATTTGAGCATCGGTCGGTACTTCGAATTCGAATATATAGTCAGGAAGTTCGGTGTTGATACGGAAGTTGGTAAGCGTCAGGCTCACGTCAAGGCCATTTGGTGACGTGCCGTTTGACTGTAGTATGTATCCGTTTCTCGATACCCACATATCCATTTGCCTGAACCCAACCTTTGGTCTCTTCTGGTTAAGTTTCAAATGATAGGCCATTGTATTGCCGAAGGGTTGAAGCGAACTGCTGCCGTAGAAGGTGAAGGAGTATTCATCAAAGAGTTTGGTGAGTCCCGTTTCAGAAGTCGATGTGAGAAGAGTTGATTCCGTGTCCTCACCTAGCGATTGCTGTACCACCACTTTCAGATAGGGGATGTAGATGTAGAGGAATACACCGTCGGTCGAAATGATTTGGTCCTCCGGTTCCTCAAACTCAACCAGGACCTTGTTCGCTTTCTTGTAATAAATTGTGCCCCTGTAGGTGGCGCTTCCGTTTATCCAATCTATATCAGCAATGTAATCCTCAACATTCTCAAATGTATCGGCCATGAGCTGTTTCACATCGTTTACCGTAACGATATCTATTATTTCCACGGTGTCAGCATCCTGCGCAAAGAGAGATGCTGAGAAAGATATGCCTGCGGTAAGTATACCTGCGGTAATGAGAAGGATTTTAAACAACGCTGCTTCCTCTTGAAAGGTGTTGATATCGGGAGGCTGGCAATTTCTGCTCTAATATACAGTAGAGACCTGTTTTTAGCAACAATTAATCCATGCGCTCGATGTATATCTCACGGGGCTTGCTTCCCCTCGGCGGGCCTATGATCCCCTTTTCCTCCATGATTTCGATCAGGCGTGCTGCACGATTGTACCCTACCTTGAGTCTCCGCTGGAGAAAGGAGGCAGACGCCCGTTTTGTACTCAATACGGTTTCAATTGCCTGGTCGAGAAGCGGATCATCGAAGTCAATGCCGGGCCCCTCATCCTGAGAAAAACTGAACATATCCTCCACATATTCCGGTTCTGCACTCCTCTTGAGTTCACGTACGACTCGTCCCACCTCTTCCTCTGAGATAAATGCACCCTGTATTCTCTGCATGTTCATGCTGCCCGCAGGTGCGTAGAGCATATCACCGCTGCCAAGCAGCTTCTCTGCGCCAATGGTATCGAGTATGGTCCGGGAATCCATCTTGCTTGCTACCTGAAATGCAACCCTGTATGGAAAATTGGCCTTGATGAGGCCTGTGATGACGTCGACACTTGGCCGCTGTGTTGCCATGATAAGGTGAATTCCCACAGCTCTGGACATTGCTGTCAGGCGAACCACTGCATCTTCGACCTCCTTTTGAGAGATGGCCATGAGAGTGGCAAACTCATCAACGATAATGACAATGTACGGCAGGGGTTCACTCACCTTACGGTTATAGCCCGAGATGTTCCGTACATAGTTCTCATCGAGTAGACGGTACCGGTTTTCCATTTCGTAGATGACCCACCTCAGTGCCTTGGGCGCATCACGCGGGTCAGTGACCACTTCGGTGAGCAGATGAGGTATACCGTTGTATATCTTCAGCTCAACCATTTTCGGGTCTATCATGAGCAGCCGCAGATTTTCAGGGCTCTTCTGTGATATCATGCTCATGATGAGCGAGTTGACGCATACACTTTTACCGGAGCCTGTAGCTCCAGCAATGAGCAGATGGGGCATACTGGTGAGGTCGGAAACCACTGTTTCTCCTGAGATATCTTTGCCGAGCACAAGGGGCAGTTCACCCTTCTTCTCAGCAGAATCGATGATGTCTCCGAGTGTGACAATTTCTCTCTCATCATTCGGGATTTCTATGCCCACCGCAGCTCTTCCAGGAATCGGCGCTTCGATGCGTACACCATTCGCACTGAGGCTTAGAGCAATATTATTGCTTAGGTTCTCGATTCTGCTGAGCTTTACTCCAGGAGAAGGCTGCAATTCGTATCTGGTAATCACCGGACCCCTAATAATCCCGGTGACCTTTGCATCGATACCAAACTCCTTCAAAGTTCGTTCAAGCTCCTCAGCTTTGCGTGCAGCCTCCTTTTCCTGCTCTCTTCTGTTGATCGGGGTTGATCTTTTCAGGTAGGAGCTTGCATGAACCGAGTCCGAGTGTACCGGTTGCCGTGGAGGGCCGGTCTCTGCCTGTTTCGATGAAACCCCAACCCTTTTTCCGCTAAATTGCGGATGCGGTTTTTCCCTCACCGGACCGGTGTGTCCTGCTTCACCCTCATCGGCTATATATACCTTACTGAAAAGAGGAAGTTTCTCTTTTTTCCTGTTGGCTGCCCTGTGGAGAACAGCCCGTCGTCCCTCCTGAGGTTTTGTATACAATTTTTCTTGTTGCTTTACCCGATGATCTTTCTTCATCATTAGTTTGTACAGAGCGGAGGCAGGCACCCTGAAGAGGATACACAGGGTGACAAGCATGGGGAGAAGGAAGAAGAGAGAGAGCAGCCAGTTACTGAGGGGTGGTGCGAGCCGTGTCACCATGAATTGTCCGCACAAACCACCGCCTTTATGGAGTTCAGAGGCATTAAATGTGCTAAACAAGCCCGAAAAAATAAACACCGATACGACAGCGAGCAGAATGTATCCTGTTTTCCTGAGTGCCTGAATTGGTCTGAGTATGACATATCCAGCATACATCAGCATGACTGTGAGGTACACTGAGGCCCTGCCCAGCAGCAGAAAACATGTTGAGGCAATACGGATTCCAGTCCATCCCAGGAAATGGGCGGGCTGCTCTTCAACGACCGTAGCGAAATGAGGTGATGCTTCAGGCTTGAAGCCGATGTGAACGAGGAGCAGGAAGAAACCGATACCAATGAGCAGAATGCCTGCTATGAAGGATGCTGTTCTCTTCTCTTTAGTTTCAGCCTTGTGCATGGTACGAATCTCAGTTCATTTCATTTTTTAATGATACAGGTAAAACAAACTAAAAATATGCCCGTGTGAGCAACCCGCTTATGATTGCCACAGCAAAACAGTAATAGGCGAAGGTGTACAGTTTACCCTTCCGGAGAAAAGAGAGGAGAAACCGTAATGCAAAGTATCCTGCGATGAGAGAAAGTAGAAACCCTGTGATGCTCAACAGCAGGGTACTCTGTGCTCCTGAGATACTCTGAAGCGTACCGGCCGACTGGGTGACCTCGACAATCGAGGCCCCAAGAATGGATGGAATCGACAGGAGAAATGAATAGGACCCTGCAAAGGAGCGTTCCATACCCTGATAGAGTCCCGCTGAAATGGTCACGCCTGATCGTGATATCCCCGGAAGCATTGCACATGCCTGTATGCCGCCAACGACAAGAGGGGCATGAATGCCCAAATCGCCGATCTGTTTTCCCTTATGCTGAATGAATCTCGTGATAAAGAGTATGATGCCAGTAAGGAAGAGGAAAAGTGAAACAGAGAGGGGTCTGTAAAAGAATGATTTAATCGTGTCCCTGAAGAGAAGCCCAGGAACTCCTGTGAGTGCGGTGGATAGAGCTATATACCCTGCAAGTTTCACATTTCCCCGCTGGAACACTTCCCTTCTCTCCTCCCCCGTCTTGATTACCCATAAACCGAGGTCTCGCAAGATGTCGCCGATGAGACGGTAGTATACGAGAATCGTTGCACAAGCGGTTCCCAGATGTAGAATCAGGTCGAAGAGAACCGGCACGTCTTCGAGACCCAAATAGGTCTGTGCCAGAACAAGGTGCCCGGAACTGCTGATGGGAAGAAACTCAGTTA
>JAGLSF010000159.1 GCA_023136305.1 Spirochaetota bacterium | reverse complement strand
GAGGAAAAGCTTGTCCTTATCTATGTATACAGCCTGTGGCATGCAGGCTGATTGTCTTTATTTTTCAGTTTACTTCCTGATCAGTCCTATTATGAGCTCGTTTCCCTGCCGGTAAATGCGGAACACGATCTCTCTGGACTTGCTGTCGTTCAGCATTCGGTAGAAATCCACCGTACTCTTCACAGGCGTTGAGTTGATCTCCCTGATGACGTCGCCGGGGCGAAAGCCTGCAAGAGCCGCGGGGCTTTCGCGGGAGACTGTTCCGATGACCAATTCTCCCATCCGTTTCGGCAGGTCGAGCTGTTTCTGTATCTCGGGAGTAATGCGCAACACGGACATTCCGGGCCATACTTCCATGCGCTGCTTACGTATGACGTCCTCGTCCTTGCGCGCCGAGATTTTGACCTGAATGCGCATGGCCTCGCCGTACCGGATGAGATCGAAGGTGGCAGTCTCTCCAATGGGAAGAGCCGCAACGGCAAAGGTCAGGGATGCAGTGTCAGTAATCCTCTCGCTGCCTATGCCGGTGATGAAGTCACCGGGAAGAATTCCCGCCTTGTCAGCCGGCGATCCCCGAAACACGCCAAACACGAATGCGCCTCGTGCATCCTCTATCCCCATGTCACTCTTCAGCTCCATCGGGGGATCGGCGATATTGATCCCCAGCCAGCCGTAGTCCACACCACCCTTGGTGATGAAGTCATCGATTGCCTGTTTTGCATTGTTGATGGGAATGGTGAAACCGAGCCCGATGCTGCCGCCGTTGGTCGATGAGATCCAGGTGTTTATGCCGACCACCTCTCCTTTGATATTCACGAGCGGGCCTCCCGAGTTGCCCTGATTGATTGCTGCATCGGTCTGTATATAATCGGTGAATCCCGCAACACGGGCGCCCGGCACAGGCTTTCTGCCGACAGCGCTTACGATTCCCGACGTAATCGTTGATTCGAAGCCCAGGGGGTTCCCCACAGCGAATACGATGTCGCCGACCTGAACCGTATCGGAGTTCCCCAAAACGGAGATGGGCACCTCCTCTTCGGTTTCAAACTGGACGAGTGCGAGATCCTTGCGGGAGTCCTTGCCCACGAGGGTGGCGGTAAACTGACGCTCGTTGTACAGTGTTACGATGATTTCATCCGCCTCACCGACAACATGGTTGTTGGTGAGGACATACACCGTCTTACCCGACCTTCTGACAATGACGCCCGAGCCCAGGCCATGGCGCCTGAACTCATGCTCCTTCGGTTCTCGTTCCCGCTGCGGTCCGAAGAAGAACTCGAAGGGCGAACCGAAATCGGGGATTTTCTGTGTCACCACGTCGGTTACGTTGATCTCAACAACCACCGGAATGACCCTGCGGGCCACCTCCCGGTATGCGTCCTGCAGTACCTCGAGAGCGTCGATGGTCGAAAGTTGTTCTGCTCCTTCTCCTGAAAGCAGAAACTCCTGTTCGGAGTCAGCTTCTGAGCCAGCCCCGTACAGCACCGCCCCGAGGGACAGGACCAGTGTAATAAGTGCTATGAAAACAATTAACGTTCTACTTTTAATAAAGCCGGCCTTTATCATGATTCCTCCTCGTTCTTGTTCATGATAAGAGTATAGGTCCTAAAGGTTACAGGGACATTGCAGGAACATTACAGTTTTGAAAGGTTTACTAGTGGGTCGTCATGATGACACCATTTGGTGGCTCTATTCTTTCGGGAGGGTGATGGAGAAGGCCGATCCTCTGCCTGGTCTGCTCTGTACGTCAGCTGTGCCGCCATGGGCAAGGGCGATCGCCCTGACCAGGCTCAGGCCAAGCCCGAGTCCCGGCTCAGAGTGCTGGGCTTCGCCGCGGTAGAGTCTGTTCCATATATGATCGAGATCGTCTGCATCGATCCCGCTTCCGGAATCTGAAACCGTGAGTGTAACAGAATCCCCGTCTTCACGGGCTGTGACCTCGATGCTCCCTCCCTCTGCCGTGTACTTGACTGCATTGTCCAGGAGGTTGAGGAGGGCCTGTGTCAGACGTGAGTTGTCCGCGGTGACGGAGAGGCCTTCAGGAAGCCTATTGCTGATCTGTATCTCTTTCCCATCGGCGATGTACTGAGAAAGCTCCACACAGTCACGGGCAAGGGGCAGGAGCTGGGTCTCTTCCAGGCTCAGTTTCATAGCGCCCGACTCCGCTTCTGAGATATCCATCAGTGTGGTGAGCATGGTGAGTATCTGCTCCGATTCCTCGAGGCTCTGGGTGAGGGCTTCCCTGAGGCCGTCGGGATTGTCCGGTTCCTGCAGTGCAATCTCTGCTGTACCCCTCAGCCGCGTCATGGGTGTTCTCAGATCATGCGCCACCGTGTCCAGGGCCTCGCGCATTCCTCTGACCAGCACCTCGATCTTCTCGAGCATACGGTTGAAGAGCACCACCAGTTCATCGAGTTCGTCTCTTCCCCCGTGCGTGGGGAGGCGTTCATGGATATTGCCCGTTTCTATGATGTTCCGTGCTGTGTCACTTAAGCGTGTAATGGGACGCAGTGAACGCGCGGCGAGAAGCGAACCGGTCACGAAACTGATGAGCACGAGGGGTATCATGCCGAAGGCAAAGGTGATGCGTATTCTGCTGAGAAGGTACTCGCGTGAGGTCACGTTCATACCGGCCTGCAGTATGTTCCCGTCGGAGAGGAGCACCGAAGACAACTCCAGCACGTAGCGCCTTCCGTCCAGCATGATGGTGCTGCTCCTGCCGGGATGGATTGGGTGAGCCCTGATCAGGGGTTCGATTCTGTTGTGGTCCCAGTATTCAGGTGCAGAGAGAAACAGGGTGCCGCCCTGCTGATCGGCAACACGGATGAGCACTATGTCGTCATCGGCCCTGCTCCTTGTTCCCATGAGCTCCAGTCTCAGTGTCAGGATCCCACCCAGCTGATACTGAGACCAGAGCTCGAGGAGCTTCAAAGTTACGGTATCGCGGTCCTCCCTGTGCAGGGAAGACGAGAGCATGATATAGGTGATGGCAAACAACAGGAGAAAGCTTGCGACAAACAGCACGGAAAATATGAAGGAGAGGCGGAGATTGAGTTTCTTCTTCAGATTATTCAGGGTCCTTGAGTACATAGCCAACTCCGCGAAGGGTGTGCAACAGCTTCTTGTCGAAGTCCCGGTCGATCTTGCTCCTCAGTCTGCTCACAAGAACATCGACAACATTTGTCTGCGGATCAAAGTGATAATCCCACACGTGCTCCATGATTATGGTTTTGGACAGTACGTTTCCCTTGTTTCTGAGAAGGTATTCGAGGAGTGAAAACTCGCGGGGCTGGAGCTCGATTTTTCTCTCTCCCCTGAACACCTCGCGAGTATGCAGGTCCATGCGTAAATCACCTACCGAGAACCTAGGCGGTGAAGAGGCCATACCGGCCCTGCGGAGAAGAGCCTGCATACGGACGAGAAGCTCTGAGAAGGAGAAGGGTTTCGTGAGATAATCGTCCCCGCCCACTTTCAGTCCCTTGATTCGGTCATCCACCGAACGTTTGGCGCTGAGGATGATGACTGGTGTTGCTATTCCCAGCCGCCGCATCTCTTCGATGAGGCTCAGGCCGTCCAGCTTCGGGAGCATGATGTCGATGACCGCAGCATCGTAGGGATTGAGCCCCACCATTTCAAGGGCACTCTCGCCGTCGGTCACATGGTCAACCGCATAACCGGCCTGTTTTAATCCCTTCTCTATGAACGAGGCGATTTTTGTATCATCCTCAACGATCAGTATTCTCATCTGAACTGGGCAGTCCTTTACACAAGAAGATACTAAGAAACTCCTGTTTCTTCATTAATACATGTGAGCGGTTTGTATATCGTATCTGCTAGATGGATCGACGCGGCAGTTGCATTGAGTGTCCTGTTCAGAGGATATACTGAGTATTTAATAAAAGCAGGCTGCAGTCAGGGGTTTTTTACCAACCGCTTGCTTTCGGGCAGGCCTCGCATGGCGAGGGCAGCGGATGGTCCTGAAGTACTTCCTCCCGCTCCGACTGCGCTTCTTCGAGCCCTCTCAGTATACGAAGCTCGCAGATCTCCTGGTTCATCTCATGCCGGAACCTGCTGTCCGCATCCAGCCGCTTCTGCAGGGGAGTGATAAACAGCTTCCTCTCCTTCGAGTCGATCAGGTCCGACAGGGATGACCTATCCAGTCTTCCGTATGCCAGAGGTGCAATACGGTTCACACCTGCGTCGGTCCAACGGGGTATGGGACCCTGTACCGGGATGAGCAGGTTTACGCAGGGTCCGACGCGGCCGTCCCATGTGACATAGGTGAAATAGACAGGGTTGAGCGCACAGGCGAGTACTTCTTCACCCGTGCAGGTCGGCCCGCGGAAGGCAAGTTTCTTTTTCCGTGCAGTTTTTGCCGCGTTCTGGAGATATTCGACAGCCTCGGATGGAATGCCTTCCTGATTGAATGCCGACTCATCGAGTTGAAACTGGGATGTGGGACAATCGAGATGGGTCACGAATAGTTCATGAAAGCCGGCATCTGCAGCCATCTGAACGGCGTCTGGCAGCTCGTGGGCATTTGAACGGGTGAGAAGATAGCTGAGCTTGAACTCGATTTTCAGTTTATGTTCCCGTGCAGCTGCGGAGAGCTCACCCGCTTTGCTCATGACCTCTTCGATCCGGGCTCCGTCACGCAGTGCAGTGTGGCATTCCTTTGATCCGGCAGCTGAAATGGTGATGAGGTTCACGTTGCCGTCCAGGAGCCAGGGGTGGGCTTCTGAGAGCAGGTCACCGTTTGTGGTTATACCAACGCTGCAGCCTGCTTCCCGGGCCTGAGCGGCCCATTCGGGCAGCCTCGGCTGGAGAAGGGGCTCTCCCCATCCCTGAAGGTGCACATGTTCGGCAAGCGCCAGATCAGGTTCGATGATCTCCCACAGCTCCTGAGAAAGATCTCCGTCCTGCCAGGTTTCGGAAAGACTGCTTCGAGGACAGATGCTGCAGTTTCGCGTGCAGCGGCTCGTCACTTCGATTTGCAGTGCGCGAAAAGGCCTGTTCTTATTTTTTCGTCGTTTCATTCCTGTTTTCCCCATACCCATTTGTGCTATTATGGTGCGAGCCTACATGCTTCATGAAAGCCCACACCACTGATTTTTTCGATCCGATTAAAACTTCGGAAGCGGGAACACCTTGCCGCTGAGCATAAGCCACACTAAGAAGAGCGTCAGCAGGATGTTGAAGGTCTGTCCCACCCAGTACAGGTTGAGGGGCTTGCCCTTCTTGAAGTACTTGCCCAGTTCCTTGAAGTTGCTGTGAAGCCCGATGCTCACAAAGGCGAGTGCAAAGAACTCCGAGCGGAAC
>JAGLSF010000158.1 GCA_023136305.1 Spirochaetota bacterium | reverse complement strand
CGTGTTTCTGCCGCTGCACCGCTCATTTCTCAAATCATCTCCCTGAGCATGGCTTCAACGGTTTCATCGCTGTGATCGATGGGATTGTAACCACGGCTCCCGCCCTTTGAGTCACTGACAAGTGCAGGAATGTCTTCGGCTTTCACGCCATAGGAGCCCAGCTTCGTGGAAATTCCCAAGTTCGCGAGAAGTGCCTTAAATGCATCGGCTCCATTTCCCCGAGAACCCAGGAGCCGTGCCGCTTCATCGTATTTGTCGCTCCGCGCAGGGTAGTTGATTTCAATGACAGCGGGCATGGTAATGGCGCAGGCGTGGCCGTGGGCAAGGCTGTAACGGATGCCCAGTGGATGTGAGAGCCCATGGGAAAGTCCGAGGCCCGCATTGGCCAGGGTGATGCCGCCGTACAGGGACGCCAGAGCCAGGCCCTCCCGGGCTTCCACATCGTCCCCATTCTCATATGCCCTCACCAGATACTTTCCTGCGAGTTCGATACCCTTATGCGCCAGTGTGTCGGTAATGGGGCCGGCATTCTTCGAAGTATAGGCCTCAAGGTTCTGCACAAGGGCATCGAGGCCCGTGTGGGCGGTGACATCCGGGGGCATACTCACGGTGAGTATTGGATCAACCAGAGCGATGTCCGGTATCATAAACTCACTTCTGATGCTCTTCTTGAAGTTGTGGTCCCTGCTGGTGATCACCGCATTTTTTGTTATCTCGGTGCCCGTGCCCGAGGTGGTGGGAATGGCGATGTAGGGAAGCGAGGGCTTCGAAAAGGCCCTTCCCTCCCAGTAATCCCTTACCTGACCGCCGTTTGTGGTGATAATCGATATTGCCTTGGCGGTGTCCACAACACTGCCGCCGCCGACACCTATGACCACATCAGGACCGAAACCCTTGACCGATTCCGCAAACTCCATAACCTGCGATTCATCGGGATCATGATGAACACCACTGATCTCCTGGAGGCTGATGCCGGCAGCCCCAAGTATGGAGATGATTTTCTCAAGGTTTCCGCTCTGTTCCAGTGATGCTCCTCCGCGAATGAGTGTTGCACGTATGCCGTACCTCAATACATGTTCGCCCAGCTCCTCGACGGTATTGGAGCCGAAGATAATCAATTCGGGTATTTTGAGTATCGATTTCAAGCCATAGTTTCCCATTTTTCCCCCCTCGCTTTCTTTCTCTTACAATAATATGGAAGGTGATGATGAGGCCACAGCAAATCCTTTTGTCAAACTGTCTGGAAACTGAAGCATGCGCCTAGTATATTCATTGTGGAGGTGGCGATATGAATGGGGCAGAAATACTGAAAGACATTGTGTTGGACCAGCACCGGGGTGATCTCCGCGGGATCTACTCGATCTGCAGTTCCCATCCCTGGGTTATAGATGCGTCGCTCGAACAGGCAGGGCGGGATGGCAGTGTTGTGCTTATCGAATCCACCTCCAATCAGGTAAATCAGTTCGGCGGTTACACCGGTATGACGCCGAGGGATTTCCGGGATTTTGTACTGTCCCAATCCCGTAACAGGGGGATCAGTGATGAGCGTGTCATACTCGGTGGCGATCATCTGGGTCCCATACCCTTTCAGGCTGAGGATGCTGACACAGCCATGACAAAGGCATCCGACATGATGCGCCGGTTCGTGGAGGCCGGGTTCGTCAAGATACATCTGGATACGAGCATCCCGCTGGGTGGCGAAACCTCCATTGATCCTGCCCTGGTTGCAGAACGCTGTGCAAGGCTCTGCCGCGTCTGTGAAGAGACCTACAGTGGTATGGCCCACGGAGGAGGGGGTGCATCCCCGGCGCCTGTGTACATAATTGGAACAGAGGTTCCGGTGCCGGGCGGCAGTGATGAGGTGGAGGAGGGTGTGCGGGTGACATCGGTTGAGGATTTTGAGGAGACGGTCCGGGTCACCAGGGACGCATTCGTGCGGGAAAAGTTGGAAAATGGTTGGGACCGTGTCATTGCCGTGGTCGTGCAGCTAGGTGTTGAGTTCGGAGACCGAAGTGTACTCGAGTACAATAGAAAGGACGCATCCCATCTTGCTCAAAAACTGCGCGACTATCCAAGCCTGGTTTTCGAGGCCCATTCAACCGATTATCAAACAGCGCGGAAGATGAAGGAGATGGTGGAGGACGGGTTTGCCATTCTGAAGGTGGGGCCCGGGCTCACCTACGCCTTCAGGGAGGCTGTGTTCATGCTCTGTGCAATAGAGGGTGAACTCTGCACCATCGACAGCAGCATTGTCCGATCCAACCTGCTCGAAACAGTTGAGGATGTGATGGTGCGCAATACGGTGTACTGGCAGAAATACTATGGCGGTTCGGATATGGAACAGGCGTATAAAAGGCGGTACAGCCTTTTCGACCGCATTCGGTATTACTGGAGCGATGAGCGCGTGCAGGCATCTTTCGAAAAGCTTCTTCACAATATGAGAAATACCGGCATACCCGATACCCTGGTCAGCCAGTTTTTCCCCTCCCAGTACCGTAAGATCCGGGACGGTGAGCTCAGCCGTGACCCCGATGATCTGCTCCGTGACAGGGTACGGGAGGTGATTGCCGATTACGCCTACGCGGCCGGGATGAGCGGGTAGTGAAAGCCGCATAGCAACCGGCTACACCATGACGGAACGGGTAATGAGAATCGCTCGAGAGAAGGCGGATTCACCACATCGGTGCTGTAGCCAGTAGACTTGCACTTTCACCACTTCTCGAATACAATGAATTTCTGAAGGTCCATATCCAGGCAGGTATGCATCCCAGTGCCATGGGAGGATGAGCTTTGAATCGTATCATGCTCGTTGATGGTGAGGCGATCATCACCATGCAGCTCGAAAAACGACTTTCGTCCATGGAGTATGAGAGGGAGCATCTAATCCATAGTTATTTGGATCGGTTTCTTACGCTGGTGAAAGGAAAGAGATCGAAACGGATCCGCCGGGGGAGTGAAGGGGGAGTGTTGCAGGAAGGGGCGGGTTTATAGTGTGGGCGTTTCGTACTGTACAGAACAATGCGTATAACCGCATTCAGTAGTGGATGGAGGGGACTCTGTTATGGTAACTGATCACATACCGGGAAGACTGATTGCGGTCGAGGGACTCGACGGCTCGGGCAAGTCAACACAGATACATCTTCTCTATCAATGGCTGAATGGCCTCGGATGCAAGGTCTTCTTCTCCGAATGGAACTCCAGTTCCATCGTCAGGTCAGCAACACGAAAGGGGAAGAAGAAACAGCTTCTCACACCCACAACCTTCAGCCTCATACACGCGACTGATTTTGCTGACCGGTACGAACGTCAGATACTTCCCATGCTCGAGGCAGGATACATCGTGCTGTGCGACCGGTACATATACACCTCCTTTGCGCGGGACGGTGTGCGGGGCTGCGATTCTCACTGGCTTCGAAAACTCTACGGGTTTGCACGCCACCCCCACATCACCCTCTACTTTGAGCTTCCCCTCGAGACGGCACTGGGAAGGATTCTCGAAGGGAGGCCGCAGCTCAAATATTTCGAGGCGGGTATGGATCTTAACCTGTCGGGCGACATATATGAAAGCTTCAGGATATTTCAGGGGCGGGTGAAGGAACAGTACGACGCCATGGCTGAGGAGTTCGGATTCACCGTCATCGACGCAAGTCAGCATATACACGTGCAGCAGGAAAGCGTGCGTGAAATGATTGAGGAGAAGATAGATCTTCCCCGTTTTAAACTGAGGGTAAAGCGATGAGCGAGAAAAAATGCTACGGAAACCCACCTCCCCACGTTGATCTTAGTAGGCTCAGCGGTTTTCTCATTGTTATCGAGGGACCCGACTCTTCGGGTCGGTCCACACAGACCCGCATGCTCTCGAACTGGCTCGAGCAGAGGGGCTATGCGGTAGTGCAGACAGGCCTTCTACGGTCACCGATTGTGGGACCTGCCCTCGAAGCGGCAAAGCAGGGGAATGTGCTCAGTCCCCGCACCATGTCACTCTTCTATGCCACAGACTTCTACGATCAGCTTGAGAACACCATAGTACCTGCTCTCAGGGCCGGCTATATCGTGCTTGCCGATCGTTACGTCTATACCCTTCAGGCACGGGACCTCGTGCGCGGTGCGGACCCGGGCTGGGTAGAATCGCTCTACTCCATGGCCATTGTGCCGGATGCGGTGTTCTTCCTCATGGCTTCATCACGGAATCTGGTCGAGCGCACGCTGACGGCCAATCAGCTCCTCGATTACTGGGAATCGGGGATGGACATCGGGATTTCACGGAACTGGTTCGAATCCTTTATCCGGTATCAGCGCAGGCTCAGGGTGGAGTTTAAAAACCTGCAGGAGAAGTACGGCTTCGAGATCGTCGATGCGAACCGGTCAGTCAATGCAATTCAAAAGGGCCTCCGGGCCCATGTCGAAACGGTGCTCCACGATACCCGTAGTGTATTGGGATGAGGAAGGGAACAGCATGCCGAACAGAGAGAAATACAGGGATGAGCTCATAACGAGGCTGCGCGTGCTGCGTGCCGACATCGACTTAATTATAGATCATTACCGTATTAACTGCATCTCCCGTGTTGAGGAGATGCTTCGTATTCTCGAGCACAGGGATACGATCGGTGAGGACAGTGTAGAACCCGATGTTGACAACGTGCGGAAGATGCTTTCCCAGCTTGGTGATCTGAAAGTGAAACCGAAAAGGGGGCGGTTGAAAGACCTGAAACGCATTGATGCCCTTCTTGATCAGCTCCTGTCCCAGTTTCCCACGCAGCTGTAAAAAACTGTTCAGCGCGCACGGACATTTCCATGAAACTTGCCGTTCTTTCAGATATTCATGCAAACTTCCCTGCCCTCTGTGCCGTTGTCAGAAATGCGGAGAACCGGGGAACGCAACGGTTCATCGTTGCCGGTGACCTGATCGGCAGAGGGCCGAATCCTGTTGAGGTTATTCGGTTCCTGAAAGAACGCGGTTACCCTGCAATCATGGGCAACATGGAGAGAAGGCTTCTCCTCCTCAGGGAGCGAAAGAAGACGAAAAAGGCTGCTTCGCCAAAGGCCCACTTTGCATGGACAGCGCAGCGTCTGGGAAATGCTGAATGGGAGTACTTGGCATCCCTGCCCACGGATCTCCTACTGAAAATCGAAGGCTTTAGTATGCTCATAGTCCATGGAAGCCCCATTTCAGACAAAGACTCCATTTTTCCGAGTATCACGAGGGAAGGACTGAGGTTTAAGATTGGCGAACAGCATCCAGATCTACTCATCTGCGGACATACGCATATCCCATTTACGAAAAAGATTTCGGGAATATTCGTAGTCAACGCAGGAGCTGTCGGTGTCTCAATTGACGGGGATCCACGGGGTTCCTATGCC
>JAGLSF010000157.1 GCA_023136305.1 Spirochaetota bacterium | reverse complement strand
AGCTGAGCAGAACCTCTCTTGGGGGTTTCGCTATCCGCTCATACCGATCAGCTATTCAGCCCCTGAAAACATCACCTTTTTCATTGGCTCCGATGTCGAATTGAGCCCCGGGTTCTCATTGAAGGGGGAGATCGAGAATGTGCACTTCGTCGAGGGTCGCTGGCAGGAGAATTACTACAACATCGGTTTCGACTTTAACATCATTGACCTTCTATCGATCATGTTCGAACTCAAGTATTCACCATCCGTGGATGTGCTCGAACGCAACCTGACCATCGGTTATTTCACACAGTTTTAGTGCATTTCTGTCAGACCACCGGTCCCATTCCCATACATCCGTGACCGAGCAATTGACGAAGCTTCACAACTGGTGTATTCTTCCTGAAGGACGGATTATCTATGCGAGACATGGTACAGGGTAGAATCAGGAAAATATTTCAGAACATAGACGGAACGCATATTCCCGAGTGCATATTCATCTACAACAGGGATCAGGTGGACCGCAATTTTCTCTATGTAACCGGACTGAGGAGGGGGGTGTTTGAAAACTGTGGTGTGCTCTGCGAGAAAGACGGCAGTGTGACGATTTTCAGCACTACCCTGGAAGAGGAAATCCTGCGGGGTGCTGAAGATTATGCGCAGCTCGTTGTCTATAAAAACGAGAAGGAGCGCAATGAGCAGCTGGGAAAGGTACTGTCCCGGTATTCACGCATTGGGGTCTCCTTCGGATCTATTTCCCATTCCTTCTACATCAACCTCCGTGAACTGCTCAACGATACGGGGCTGATCGACGTGGACGGGGCTTTTCGAAAGTCAAGGATGATCAAAACGGACGATGAGATCGCACTGATCAGAAAGGCCTGTGAGATCGCAAGTGCGGTTGCCGATGAATTCCCTCGGTATCTTGGGAGGGGCGTGACCGAGCGAGATATGGCCACAGAGGTGGACTACTGCATGAGAAAGCTTGGTGCGCACCGCTCAGCCTTTGAGACCATTGTCGCTTTCTCTCCAAACAACAGCAAACCGCATTACAGCGGCAAGGATGTTGCTCTAAAGCCGGGTGACACGGTACTTCTGGATTTCGGCGCAGACTACGAGGGATACGTGTCCGATATAACGAGGACGTACCTCACGGGAGAGCCGGACACCGGCCTGAAGAACTGCTATGAGACCGTGCTGCATGCTCAACACATCGCACTCGATCTCATAGGAGATGGTGTCAGTACTGAGCAGGTTGAGAAAGAGGTGAAGAGTTATATTGACAGCCATGAGCGGTTCAGGAACCGCTTCATTCACGGTCTCGGGCACAGCATCGGCCTCACTGTGCATGACAACAGCTATCCGGGTCCCGAATTCAATAAAACCTTCAGGGAGGGCATGGTCCTCACGGTTGAACCGGGCATATACCTTCCCAATGAATACGGTGTGCGCATCGAGGATGATGTTCTTGTGAAGAGCGATTCCTGCGTCGTACTGACAACCGCGCGGAAAGAGCTAGAGGTCAATGAAATCTAACATCAGGGAGCGAGTCAGCAACTACATAGATTTCTTCTTCTTCTTCATCGAACTTACCATATTCGTACTCATCCTGTTCGAGCTCGGCTCTTCTGTCACCCGATTGGAATATGACCTGGGTATCACCGTAAGCGGCTTTGTGGTATTCGAGCTCATCATTCATTTTCTGCTCGATCCCCATCCAAAGGGATATATCAGGAATCACTGGCGACAGTTCCTCGTTGCTGCTGCCATGCTCTACATCACCTATCAATTCAGAAGGGTGGTTCCCAGGCAAGAAGACCCCGCAGTCATTAAACTCTTCTCGATGATGTTCCTCGCCTCACTACTGGCCCTCCTCTTTATCAAGTTTGTGATACAGACTGAGCGGCTGCGTCAGATATTCAGGTCTTTCCGGGTCAACCCGGCTCAGGCAATTGTCGTGAGCTTTTCAACGATTATCGTTTTCGGTTCCTTCCTCCTCTACCTCCCCTACTCCCGCCCCAATGAGACAGAGTTCAGGTACATCGACGCACTTTTCACCTCGACATCCGCTGTCTGCGTCACCGGTCTAATCGTTGTCGATACGGGAACGGCATTCTCCACCATAGGGCATATATTCCTCATGCTGCTCATCCAGGCGGGTGGGCTCGGTATTATGACCATTGCCGCGTTCATACAGGTAAGTCTGGGAAGTCAGATGAGCCTCTCGGGTAGATTTTCGACGGCAAGCCTGCTCGATCAGGGGGATTTGAGGAATTTGTTCACTATTATCCGAGCGATTGTGCTCATCACTTTCACCTATGAGGCAATCGGTACACTGTTTTTCATTCCCTATTTCCTTGGACAGTTCGACTCGGGGTTAACGGCGATATTCTATTCGCTCTTCCATGCCATTTCCGCCTTCTGCAATGCAGGATTCTCCCTCTATGCCGAGAGCTTCATGCATGCGCGTGCAAATTTCTGGGTGAACTTTGTACTCATATGGCTTATCGTTTCAGGAGGGCTGGGATTTACGGTACTCAGAAATCTGGCCAGAAGAACAGTATATCAGCGAAAGGTACGGGTGACCGTACAGACGAGAATCGTTCTCATAACCACGCTGTTTTTTATTATTTACGGGGCATTAAACTTCTACTTCCTGGAGAGAAATTATATACTGAGGAATATGAGGCCCCGTGAGCAATTCCTTGCGTCCCTCTTCCAGTCCGTCACTACCCGTACTGCGGGTTTCAACACCGTCGATACCGCCAGTCTCAGGCCCGTCACGCTGTTCATGATGAGTATGCTCATGTTTATAGGAGCATCACCGGGGTCAACGGGCGGGGGCATCAAGACAACGACCTTTTTCATACTGGTGCTCTCCATTATTACTATCCTGAGAGATCAGCGTTTCAACACCATATTTAAAAGGCGAATACCCTTTCAGGTGGTGAACAGGGCCTTTGCCATACTGTTTGCTGCCATCTCATTTATCATTCTTGGCACGCTGCTGCTCGGATATTCACAGAACTTTATGTTCATGCAGATATACTTTGAAACGGTCTCGGCTTTCGGGACCGTGGGGCTCTCGACGGGGATTACCCCGGAACTCAGCGATTTCGGAAAGATCGTGATCATGGTGTGCATGTTCGTGGGCAGGATCGGACCACTCACCATGGTGCTGGCAATCCGGAATATGCAGGGTACAAAACTCGTGACCTATCCCGAAGAGCGTATCATGGTTGGATAGGATGGGAGGCATACATGAAACAGTTCGCGGTATTCGGACTTGGCGTGTTCGGTGTTGCAGTTGCCAAGAACCTCATGATGGAGGGGATGGAAGTCATTGCCATTGATGACAATGAGAAGAACATAGAGATGATAAAGAACGACGTGACCGAGGCTGCAATCCTGGACAGCACAAAGGAGGAGGCCCTCAGGGCCATTGATATCGGAAGGGTAGACTGTGCAATTGTCTGTATTGGTGAGAACATGGAGGCGAGTATTCTCACCTCACTGCTGCTCAAGAAATTCGAGGTCCCAAAAATTGTTGCACGCGCAAATTCTCAGGACCATCGGCAGATACTCAACCTCATCGGTGTTGACGAAATCATCTCCCCTGAAGAAGAAATGGGACTGCGGCTTGCCCGACGGGTGAGTTCGACACACATACTGCATCACCTCGACATATCGGAGAACCACACCATATCAGAGGTGATCGTGAGTTCTAGCTTTGTTGGTAAGTCGATCCGGGATCTCAACCTGAGATCGAAGTTCGGGGTCAATATCGTGGGAATAAAGAAAAAGATACCGCGGGTAACCAATGAGGGTGAGAATGTGTTTGAGGAGAAGTATGTCGATTTCCCTTCTCCCGATGATGTGATTGACACGGGAGACGTGCTGGTCATGGTGGGAAGTGAGCGGGCGGTGCTGGAGGTCGAACGACTCATTGAACGTGAGAGCTGAAGCAGTTAGGGTTCAGAGAACCAGGCTGCAGAGGCGGTGAAATGTATAGACAGGGAGGGGTTCACACATGAAGCTATCCTATAATACCATTGTACGTGTGTACAGTTTCTTTTCCATTCTGTTCTTCATCTTTGGTGCGCTGGCAATAGTCATTGGTGGCGAGGCACTCATCGAGGGCTGGGAATCCGTCGAGCCTGCTGTTGCCTCGAGCCTCATCATTTTCAGGGTCGTGGTCATACTGCTGCTGGGGACCGGGTTCGTCGCGACCTCGTTACTTCTTATCATCACGAGGAGGAAAGGCTTTGTGGCCTACATCAGGATAATCGACCGTTTGGGAAGCGGCAGGAGCATGAATTTCAACCTGAATATCACCTTTCCTGAACAGGACGAGTTTGGGAACCTTGGCCGCTCGCTGAACAAGTTCATGGAGCAGGTTCGCCTTTTCGACCATATCAAGGTCGAAAAGCTCCGTGCCCTCCAGCAACAGATTTCATTCCTCTCGGAAACGATCGACAAGGGCATCATCATTCTGACAGAAGAAAACAGGATCGATTCGGTCAATACGGAGTTTCGAAAGCTGCTCAATATTGGTGATAAAACAGTTGCAGGTTTACCGATAAATAAAATAGTGGAAAATGAAGCGATTCTCGATGCGCTGGAACAGATCAAAGAGAAGCCAAAGAATCAAATACTCGAAGACCTGAAAATCAAGGCTGGTGAAACGGTGTACAAGACCAAGGTCACCATTGTACCCATTATCAGCAGTGAAGTAACGTTAATGCAGACCATGATTGTATTCGATTATATACAAAAGAAGGTATTGCAGAGATAACCTGCATATGCGGGTGTACCTGACTGGTAGTGGAAACGGGTATGCCCTTTCTCACGATTCTGAGCGAGTGTACATATGAAGTGTACAGTGATACTGCTTTCGATGATGTTCCTGATCGTTATTCCGGCAGTGGCCTGTGCCCAGTCCGAGCTTCTCGGAAAGGCAGAGCTTGCGGAATTAACATGGGGCGGAGTCGGGCAGGAGTGGGGAGAGGTTTCCGTCTATGGTAAAAGAATTGACCTGCCCTTTATGAATAATGTGAGAATGGTGCTCGGGCCGGAGGGCCAGTACAATATCATCCTCAAGGACAATTCACCCGAAGACACGGAGAACACCGAGCTCCTCCTCAACTTTGACCGCGCCACCCGCACTCATGTATCTGAAGAGTCAGAGCAGTATGACATAGACGCCGTCAGCATATTCCCCTCGGATACCGTTGAGAAACATGGGCAGGGATCTGCAGGTTTCCTCAGGTATGGAAACAGCATCGAGATAAGACCGCTTCCCAGAAGCGTCTTCTTCGATGAAGTGCCTCTGCAGAGCTTCACCATCGATTTTCACCTCTATCCGATCAATGTACACGACTCAGTTGTC
>JAGLSF010000156.1 GCA_023136305.1 Spirochaetota bacterium | reverse complement strand
TTTATCATCCTTTCCGGACATTCCTGCCGAGTTTTCAGAAGGCCCACCGCCATCCTCCTGCGGAGGTGGTGGTTCCTGCTGACCATGGAATGCACTGGTATTTCCCTGTTGATTCATCTGCTGGCCCGGTGCAAAACCCTGCTGGCCAGAGCTTCCATTATAATAGGGTTGATTGTACTGCTGCTGTGCGGGTCCGTAGTTCTGAGTGTGCTGCCGCGTGGGCTGTTCATCATGCTCATCGAGGTCCAGGTCAAATCCCCTTTTCAGCCGTTTCAGCTCATGCCATCCCGATGATATATTGCGCGCCAGCCGCGGCAGTCTGATTGCACCAAACACAACGACACCAACGATGAGTATGAGGAGTATCTCCATCATACCGAAACTACCGAACATATGCTCCTCCAGTTGTTTATCACCTTACCCTAAACCCTTTCTATAAATATTGCAAGGGGAACACAGGGCTTGACCCACAATATTTCTTAATTATTATAAGTACAAGAGATATATATGAGCAGCTAGGCTCGGATACGAAAAGGAGTAGAGCAATGCAGATCGGAGAATCGACCACTGTCGTCATATTCGGCGCATCCGGTGATCTTACGAGTAGAAAGCTCATCCCTGCCCTTTACAGCCTGTACCGAAAAAACCGTCTCCCCGGAAACTTCCGTATTGTCGGTTACTCCAGGTCATCCCTAACCGACGAAGAGTTCCGGGACAGGGTGCAGGCTGTTGAAAATGGGCGGGATTGCGAGCCGTCTCATGCCGGGCAATGGACCGAATTTTCACAGATGATACACTATCACTCGGGGAGCTTTACCGATGAAGGGGGTTTCAAGGCATTCGATGAGAGGCTGAAAGGTTATGAAAAGGGGAATACAAATCGCCTCTACTACCTTGCAACGCCCCCGCAGCTCTTTACCAGTATTGTAGGCAACCTGGGCAGAACCGGTATGGTCAGGGAGGATGGCTCGTGGAGGCGCGTCGTTATCGAAAAGCCCTTCGGGAGGGACCTGCAATCGGCACATGAGCTGAATCATACGCTGCACCACGACCTGGACGAAGGCCAGATATACCGCATCGACCATTACCTTGGCAAGGAGACGGTGCAGAACGTCATGGTATTCAGGTTCGCCAATGCAATCTTCGAACCCATCTGGAATAGAAACTATATCGACAATGTACAGATCACGGTTGCCGAGCAGCTGGATGTGGGGCACAGGGCAGGATACTTCGATCAATCGGGCGTGCTCCGGGACATGTTCCAGAACCACATGATTCAGATGCTCGCCCTCGTGGCAATGGAGCCTCCATCCTCATTTGAGGCTGATGCGATACGTAATGAGAAGGTGAAGCTCTTTTCAGCTATCAGGCCCATATCGGATGAGATGGTTTCACAGGAAACCGTACGGGCACAGTATGAAGGTTACAGAAAAGCTGAAGGTATCCCTGCCGATTCGGAGACTGCCACCTATGCTGCGCTGCGGCTGCATATCGACAACTGGCGCTGGAAGGGGGTACCCTTCTACCTCCGTTCAGGCAAGGCGCTTCAGAAAAAGACAAGCGAAATCATCATACAGTTTCGTGAACCGCCCCACGTGATGTTCCCCCTGCCGCAGGGATACACCATCACGTCTAACATGCTTGCCCTGCGTGTACAGCCTGATGAGGGTATACATCTGCGTTTCGAGGCAAAGGTACCCGACACTGCGGCTGACATGCGTTCCGTGAACATGGATTTTCGATACGCAGATTCTTTCGGGGGATGTTCCATTCCTGAAGCCTATGAGAGGCTGCTTTACGACGCTCTGAACGGCGATGCATCCCTGTTTACGAGAAGCGATGGGATTGAAAAGGAGTGGCAGTTCATCGATCCGATCATACGGGGATGGGAGTCGAAACACGCCCCGAAGCTCGCCACGTACAAGAGAGGAACCTGGGGTCCGAAGGAAGCAGATAAGTTTCTGGCCCGCGACGGCAGGCAGTGGCTGACTGTTTAAGCCGAAAAGATCTCCTCCAGGGCTTCAATAAAACGGTGATTCTGCTCGGGGGTCCCGACAGTGACCCGGATCGAAGTGGGTGTCCCGTAGTTCTTTGCCGAACGTACGATGACACCGCGCCTCATAAGTTCCTCGGTGACCAGGTCTCCATCCCGTCCCGTATCGATGAGTATGAAGTTGGTGCTGGACTCCACGTAGGAGAGCCCGAGACGCCCAAGGGCCTCGTAGATTTCCTCCCGTCCTTTTCGCGTGTTCTCAATAGTCCTCTGAATAAAGGCATCGTCCTGGAGGGCCCCCAGCGCCGCGTGCTGTGAGACGATGCTGATGTTGAAGGGAAGCTTTATGCGGTTCATGAGTTCGACGATGCGTGCATCGCCGATTCCGTACCCTACCCTGAAGCCTGCAAGTCCGTAAGCCTTTGACAGGGTCTTTATGATAAAGAGATTGTCATGGCCCTCCCTGAACTTTGCCACCGATTCGGGGAAAAGGTCAGGGTCGGCAAATTCGGCGTAGGCCTCATCCATGATAATAAGTACGTTCCTGGGAACAGTATCGATGAAGCGGTACACATCATCCCGGTGAAGGGCATGCCCCGTTGGGTTGTTCGGATTGCACAGTGCAATGAGCTTTGTCTTGTCGGTTAGTCTCTTCGATATGTCATCGGTGTCAACGATAAGACCTCTCATGCCGCTGTACACGATCGCAGCACGCATCATCCTGCATGCAATCTCGTAGATCGGAAAGGTCAAACGGGGTATGATCACCTCGTCCCCGTCGTTGATGAGACCCATGGCAAGGTAGTAAATGATCTCATCGGCCCCATTTCCGAACATAACGGTTTCGGGACTTATATCATGTACACCTGCAATGGCTTCACGCAGCAGACGGTTTGAACCCTCCGGATACACATTTGCGCCCGGCAGCATGCCCTGCGCCTCCTCGAGAGCACGGGGTGACACACCGAGAGGGTTTTCGTTGGAGCTCATCTTTACCGGCTCCTCTATACGGTATTTCTCCTTCGCCTCCTCCCTGTGCTTCCCCCCCACATAGGGCTTGATGTCCCTGAGTCCGCTGTTCATAAGCCGGTCTATATCCATGACAGCTCCCCTATTTCTCGACATCCTTCAAATACTTCGACTCATAGCCCGGAAGCTTTACCACACAATCGAGCTTTTCCGCAATATCCGGCTTCACCACCATCTCATGCCAGTCAACAGGATCCACCTCAAAAAAGTTCATGTAAACCCGATCACCTGCAGTGACAATCCTCTTCTTCATCACTCTGGCACGCCTCATCACTTTTTTCTTTTTTCGGCTGAAGCTATTTCTTTGAGCCTGCGTTGAATTGGCAGATGCTGAGTGCAGAGCTTTTCGCACAGCTCACACTCCACGCAGCTGTCTGCGATGCTGGCAGGTATATCCCAGTGCCACCTGAGCCGGTCCAGGAGCTCCTGCTCCTTCCCATACAGAAGCCTGTGGTTGTAGGCATCCATGAACTTGGGAATGGGTATTCCCTCCGGACACTCATCGCAGTAGCGGCATCCCGTGCAGAGCCCGCGGAAGGACTCCTTGATGTGATCGCGCATGCGCGTCATCTCTTCTGGGGAAATTCTACGATACCCCTGTACCGCCTTCACTGCCTGTGCCACTTCCTCCCTCGTGCCAAAGCCCACAAGTGCCGTATTGATCTCATCGTGCGAGAAGATGAACCTGAGCGCCCCCTCCACCACGGTCTCCTTATCACGAGTTCTTATGAAGTCAAAGACTTTCGTATTCTGAGGTATGATTCCTCCACCCAGTGGGTTCATCACCACACAGCCGAGACGGTGCTTTCTGATCGCATCAAAAGCAGCCTCTCGGATATTGAAGTTATAGGCAGAATAGCCGAAGAGAACCCCCTCGAACACCCCCTCCAGGAGAAGCCCTTTGATCTGATCTCCAATAAGGTGACTGGAGACACAGATGTGTCTGATAAGCCCCTCCTCCTTCAGTTTTATAAACGCATCGATCACACCACTTTGCTTTCGTGCCTCCCAGTCCTCCAAGGTGGTGAGGCACCATACATGGTAGAAATCTATGCAGTCCACATGGAGCCGGCGCAGCTGCGCATCCAGTTCCTGCCTGATGGAACTTTCATCGGTTTTGAAGGTTTTGGTTGCCGAATAAAAAGGAATTTCCCTCTTCTTGAATTCCCTGAAGGCCTCGCCAAAGACATGTTCGCTCTTCGTACCCATGTAGCCGGGCGCCGTATCAAAATAGTTGACCCCCGCTTCAGCCGCATCGAGCATCATGGCTACGCACTCGCCGGTATCATTTACGCTCTTGAAACGCATGCCCCCGAACCCGAGTATGGAAACCTTCTTTCCGGTCTTTCCATAATCGCGGAATAACATTGTCCTGCACCTGTTCAGAAATGAGCTGTTTCACATAAAAGGATGGTTCAAAACCCGTTTACATAGTAGAGGTATGCATTGGGATTGTAAAGCGGGAATTATGGAATTAGGGTTCGAACGTAATGACTGAGCCTGTGGGGAAGTCTGTGAAACCCCACGCGTCATCGGCATTGGGGGGACCGCCGCTTGCATCCGTGGCGCCGTTCAACCCGTCAATGATGTGCAAGTCTCCGCCGACATCATCCTTGATGCCCACTGATGCGGTCGTATCATTTACGGCATCACCGGACATGGGCCCGTACACGAATTCGATGATGTTTGAGGATTCGTAGAGCTTGATCTGAAAATTGTAGGTGTCGTCAGACGCTACCGTGTAAATTGCATTCTCCCACTCAATGGTAAGCACCCTGTTCGGAGCAAAACCGGAAGTTTCATAGTACACGTTCCCACCCGCGAGACCCATGTGCAAATCGTCCCACCAGGGTGCGAGTATATTCTGAAACAGGTCTGCACCGACACTTGACTGTATCAGGAACCCGTTGGCAAATGTATTTGCACTGTAGGGATAGGGATTGAATGAGGCGAATCCATTCGAATATACCGTTATCTGATCATAGGGCATACCCATGTAGAAGAAGGTGAAGCCAATGTGGACATACTCATAACCCTCATCCTCTGGATCATACCCGTCATAGAAGTCCACATGTTTGAAGTTGACGACCGTTCCGCTGACCCAAATGGTGTTATAGGGCGCACCGATGGGGGGGGTCCACGTGTAATCGGTTATGACTCTATGGTCAAGATTGAGAAGGGTGATGAAACCGCCCGGAAACCCGTCCCAGAGGGGATCAGTGCTTGTGGCGAATCCCAGATCGATGTCGTAGAACATATCAGGGTCTGCTATTGCATCATCAACACCCGTCACCCTCACCGTATGTGGACTATTCCAGTCAACCGGTGTGAAGGTAACACTCGGGGTGTC
>JAGLSF010000155.1 GCA_023136305.1 Spirochaetota bacterium | reverse complement strand
CGAAGCTGCTCGCTGAGATTTTGGGCGAGATAGTTGTCCTCCTGTTCACCCAGGTTTTCCAGGGAGCCAACGATTATTTTCCGTTGAAGAAAGATGTTGAAGTCGCCGAGGCCCGTGTCATGCACCGAGATGAAAAGGACCAGAAGGAGAAGGGTAAGGAACTTCTTCATTGGCTCTCCTGTTGGTGCACCGGAGCAGGGGGCACGCCCGGTCTCATGAAGTATGGGGGGGTCTAGACACCCATCTTCAGGGCGGCCTCGATGAACACGTCGATGTCGCCGTTCATGACTGCTGCACCGTTTCCTATCTCGACGCCTGTTCGCAGGTCCTTGACGAGCGTGTATGGCTGGAATACATATGACCGTATCTGATTTCCCCAGGATATGTCTTTCTTTTTCTTTTCCTGCGCAGCCCGTTCCTTCTCCTTGAGCTGCTGTTCATGTTCGTACAGCTTTGACCGAAGGATTTTCATGGTCATGTCTTTGTTCTTGTGCTGTGATCGCTCGTTCTGACACTGAGCAACGATTCCGGTCGGGATATGGGTAATCCGTACCGCCGAGTCGGTCTTGTTGACGTGCTGGCCTCCGGCGCCCTGTGATCGGTACGTATCTATCCTGAGGTCCTTGGGATCAATCTCAATGATGATGTCGTCCTCCACCTCTGGCGTGCAGAAGACGGAGGCGAAAGAGGTGTGCCGTCGTTTGTTTGAATCGAATGGCGAAATGCGAACGAGCCGGTGAATACCGATTTCTGTTTTCAGGTAGCCGTGTGCGTAGTGTCCCTCAATAAGTGCGGTGACGGACTTTATGCCTGCCTCTTCACCGGGCAGAATGTCCATGATGCTGGTAGTAAACCCGCGTTTCTCCGCCCATCGCAAATACATGCGCAGGAGCATGTTCACCCAGTCGCAGGCCTCGGTCCCACCGGCGCCGGAGTGAATGGTCAGGTATGTATTTGCACTATCGTGTTCTCCGATAAACAGGGAAAGCCTCTCGAGGTCTCCGATCCTGACCGAGAGGGTCTGCAGGATGTCGACGATCTCGGGTTCGAGCTCCTCCTCCTTCTCTTCGAGGGCCATGTTGAAGAGCTCGACGAGATCGTCCACCTCTCTCTTGGCCTCGACCCATGGCTCGATAGTACGCTTTATCTTCTTCATTTCCCGGGTGATCTGCTTTGCCCGGTCCTTATCATTCCATATTTCGGGGTTGCTCAGTTCCTTTTCGAAATCCTTTCGTCGCTGAATGAGGCTGTCGACGTCAAAGACGACCCCACCCTTCATCTGTAATTCGCCTCACCTGCTCAATTTCTTCACGGTAGTCCACGAGCACACGCGTCACCCCTTTCATACGAGTTGTTTGTTCTTTTTCTCGGTAAAAAGGTATACACGGGACCGCACAGAAGCAACTGAAATATTGGGGTCATATCTCTTGACCGGCAGTTGGTCCTTTCTTATTATTTGCTCGGTATCCAAAGACCCGTGTGAATAGAGAAAAGGAAGTATCGGATTCCAGGAATCGCCTATGGCGCAGGTGTTGCGCACCCTCGACGAAACCCTAGATTATCTCTACAGCTTCATCAACTATGAGGTGGATTCGTCCTTTGCCTACGGTGCCGTGCATTACAATGTGGACCGAACGGTGAAACTCCTCGAACTCCTCGGTAACCCGCAGGACCATCTGCACTTCATACACGTTGCAGGAACCAAGGGAAAGGGCTCGGTGTGTACCATACTCGATGCACTCCTCAGGGCCGGCACTCAGCGCACCGGTTTGTTCACCTCACCCCATATTGAACGGATCAACGAGAGAATTTCTGTCTGCGATCAACCCATATCGGACGGGGAGTTTATCGACCTCATGAACCGTTTTCCCCCACTCATCGACAAGTTCGACAGGGACAGCATGCCAACCACATTCGAAATTCTGACTACCATGGCCGCCCAATATTTCAAGGAGAAAGAAGTCGACTACGCCATTTTAGAAACAGGGATGGGCGGCCGCTTCGACTCCACGAATTTCTGTGACCCACTCATGTCGATCATCACCCCCATCAGCTATGACCACATGGACAAGCTGGGAGAGCGGATTAAAGACATTGCCGGTGAGAAGGCAGGGATTATAAAACCGGGTAAACCGGTGGTGCTTGGCTATCAGACCTACGATGTGACTGATGTGTTCGCGTCTGCAGCGTCGAAACTGGAGGCCCCCCTGTACCGGGTGAAAGCACACTGTTCCTTCGAGATACAGGAATCGTCGGAGCGGGGGACCCTCTTTGATGCAGAGGTGTTCGGGAAGGGGATACCCGGAATCTTCCTCTCACTGGCGGGACGCCATCAGGTTGAGAATGCTGTTACCGCTCTGCTCGGTCTCGAGATCTTAAACCTTCTCCCGGCTGACCGTGCCCTTCACCATGCACTCTCCTCGCTAGAGTTACCCACCAGGCTTGAACTCATCGAGGGAAAGCGGCGGTTCTTGCTCGACTCCGCACACAATGAGGATTCTGCACGCGTGCTCGTCGAGACACTCCGTTCGTCCTATCCCTATAATCGGCTTGTTACCATTGTCGGGATCGTGAAGGACAAGGACGCAGCCGGCATCATCAACCGGCTTGCACAGGTATCGGACCTGCTCATCATAACCGATCCGGTTACCCACAAGGACCTCGACACTGATACGGTTGTAGCTGCAGCCCGTTCCGCTCATTCTGATACCCTGCTTCTGCGGGACATACGTGAAGCCATTGGTTACGCAGTTGACAATTCGGACAACGCTGATATCATTCTCATAACCGGGTCCTTCTATACCACTTCTCCGGCCCGGAGCATCATCATGGAGAAGTGGTGATGAGAGACGGTCCATATAGTGTATCATCGAAAAAACAGTTTATTGTGTAGAGGAATACGAGATGGCTACCAGTGAGATCAAAACAGTACTGGCACCTACCGATTTTTCGGAGCGATCCTTCTATGCCTTTGATCTTGCCATCAAGATCGCTTCCTGTTTCAAGGCAAGGATTATACCCTTTCACGTTATTCCCCAGGAGCAGATCCGTTTTGCCCGCGAGATCATGATCGAGCAGAAGTTCACCGTGCCGGGATACTCTGAAGAGGAGCTTATTGAGAGAAGGAAGGAAAAGATTATCAAGGAGTTTGAACGCCACTTCCCCGACTATAAGAAACTCAATATCAAGGTTGAGGCGCATGCCGCATTCGGTAATCCCGTAGAGAAGATCCTGGATGCGGTAAGAGCGTATCAGGTTGATATTATCGTGATGGGGACACACGGGCGGGCTGGTATCAACCTGGCCTTGATTGGAAGTGTGGCTGAAAAGGTGGTGCGTCACTCACCGGTTCCGGTAACCACGGTGAAGGTACCGGGTGACCCGGCCGTTCCATGAGGGGCACTAAATAAGCCGGCGCTGAAGCTCTCGTTTTGCCTCATCACACAGCTTGAGACCCTCTTTCATGCGTTTCACTGCAGCGTGCAGTTCAAGATCGGTGAGAAGGTTTTCCGGAACGGGGGGCGGTTTTTCGACCTGAACCATCATGAAGTAGTGACGGGCCTTATCTAGGCTCTTCTCGATATGGTGTATGTTGAGTTTCTGCCCCGAATCGCTGATCAGGGATCGGCATTTCTGAACTATGGCGTATCCGAGATTACCGCAGGTGAGCCTGAAGCCGATCTCATCGACCTCTCCCCCTGCGAGCAGTGACTGATCGTAACCGTGGGCCGATTCGAGAAAGCGAATGGCCTCATCCCAATTTTCCTTCTGTATATGCAGTGAGCCCAGCGTGTCGTAGATGGCCGCACGAAGGGCGATTGTTTCATCCTCCTTCTCGTTGAACTCGTTCAAAAGGGTGTTAGCTATCTTGGTGAGTTTAAGGCCATAGTCTATGTTCTTGCCCGTTTTTGCGAAGAGATACCCGATGAAGTTCAGCGTGGATATCTGAAGGTGGATGATTTCCTTGTCGATAGTTTTGTCATCATTGGCGATCTTCTTGTCAATAACCTGATTGATGCGGGAGAGGATGAGCTGGGAGAGGAACAGCGAGTTCTGATAATCGCCGTTGTGGAAGGCGCGGTTTGAAAACTTGAGCAGTGCGTTCAGGTCTTTGTCTTCCAGGAGAAGTGAGCTGTCCTTGAGCATGGAGTGAAAGACGCTGAGTGAACTTTCCCTGATATCACGCTTCTCGAGGAGGAGTCCGTAGAGAAAATTCGCCATTATGTTGCCGATTTTGAACAGTTCCCCATCTTCAATATCGGCGAAGCTGGAGTCTTCGAGGGCTATGGAGACCCTTCCCGTATGTCCGGGAAAGTCGAAGTGGTGATATCTTTGTCTGTTGTACCCGCCCATGATACACGCCGCTCGTGTTGGTGGGTACAAAGTATTGAGTAAAAATTCAAAAGTCAAAAGGAATTCACAGCGCGGCCTTTGGCCGCACCCAACACAGAGTTTTATTAGCGCTCGCCACGCTGTACTTTATAGAAGATTTTTACCACGGGCACTTCCTCTCTCTGTTCGGTCGCGTCCCACGGGGACTCCCGTGGGGCGAAAACTACTGAGGAATAGCACAGTGCACTGAAGCGGCTGAAGGGAGAGGCCTGGAGATTTGTCCTGTTAGGTGCCCTTTATCATGAAGGAAAGAGCAAGCATCTTATCGATGATATGGATGTTTTCCACCGAGATGTGGTCTGCTGCCTTCAGGTCGAGGGGGGCAAAGTTGAGTATGCCCTTCACACCGGCTTCGGTGAGTGAGTGCGCAACCGCATTGGCATCTTCCTTTGGGATTGCGAGTATGGCAATGTCGATCTGGTTTTTCTCTATAAACTGCACCATCTCATCGGTGTGATGAATTTTCGTACCGCTGATGATCTGGCCACGGAGTGACGGGTTGATATCGAAGATGGCCTTCAGGCTGAAGCCCGAATTGGTAAATGCCTTGTAGCGAGTCATGGCTCTGCCGATATTGCCCGCGCCGATGATGATGAAGGAAGTCTTAGAGTTGATGCTGAGAATATTTGCGAGCTCTCGCTTGAGTTTCTTGACATTGTAACCGTAACCCTGCTGTCCGAAATCGCCGAAATAACTCAGATCGAGACGCACCTGGGAGGCTGACGCACCCATATACTCACCGAGCCGATTTGAAGAGATCTTCTCGACTTTGCCGTCGAGCCAGTCAAAGTAGCGGTAATAGCGCGGGAGCCGTTCGATGACAACCTTCGGTATAATCGTTCCGTCTTTTCCTCGAATCATACCGGCCTCTTTACCGTGGTATCGTTTTATAATAATGAAAATTAAATGTTTGTCAATCACTAATGTAGCCGGGCCTTCCCCGTGTATAAAACCCTTTGAAGCGGAAGATATTTCTGTTATACTGTAGAGGTGCA
>JAGLSF010000154.1 GCA_023136305.1 Spirochaetota bacterium | reverse complement strand
TGACGTCCAGTACGCTTTTCGACTCGACGAGGAGCCTCTTTGCGTGGTTGATGGTGAGATACTGGAGGAATTTTTTCGGGCTTATACCTGCCCACCGGGTAAATACACGCTGAAAATGATACTTGCTCAAATGTACGTGGTCAGCAATCTCATCCAGACTGGGGTGCTCCCTGTACAAGCTTTCAATATACCTGATCGCCTTTTCGACAATGCCATAGTCGCCTTCATTTATGAACATAGCGGTCTCTTCTCCTTATTGCAGGCCTGGTACTATAGTAGGCAATTCAGGGAAAGGTGGCGACCCGATTCTTGCTCTACAGCGTACTGCGAGGTTTCGGGGCAGCGCTCACACAACAATAACGATCTCATCCAATGACTTGCGTCTGATATCCGGAACCTTTACATTTTCATCGGCATAACCCACAACAAGCAGGAGAAAGGGAAGTTCGTTCTCCGGCCGCTTCAGGATAGCATTTAGAAAATTCATGGAGCTCGGCGTATAGGTGAGTGTCGAGATGCCCAGCTGATGCAGTGCAGTAATGAGAAACCCCGTTGCGATACCAACCGACTTCTGCGCATAGTAGTGAGTTACCCGCGAACCGTCCTCCGAGACCCCGTATTTCTGCACGAAGACCGCAATCAGATAGGGTGCCCCTTCGAGAAATGGCTTGCGGTATCCCGTACCAAGGGGTTTCAGTGCATCCTTCCACTCCTCAGGTGCGCGCTTCTCGTAGAATACGCGCTCTATCTGCTCCGCTCCTTCCCTGATTGCCCCTTTTACGCGCGGGTCTTTCACCAGGACGAATGTCCAGGGCTGCTGATTTGCGCCGCTGGGCGCTGTACCCGCGGTTCGTATGCAGTTCTTAATCGCCTCCTCAGAAATGGGCCGATCCGAAAACTGGCGGATGGAGCGCCGTCGTTCCATAAACCGATAAAGTTGTACGGAACGCTCAGCAAGCTCCTCATCAGGGTAGCCGGGTAGAGGTGAAAAGGGTGTCTCTGCCATACTCTTGTATTGCTCCTTTTTTGTATATGTGCCCATGTCACTGCGATGATCAGACAGGTTGATATATGGTCACTGCATGACGCCTCCCTCATCGGTTGAACAGCTGCATGAGGGCTGCCTGTTCCGCACATCCGGTATACAACATCACTCAGCTCTTTCCTCTCCCTCTCACCACGATCAGGCCAGTGAGATAGGTGGAGAGAAATATCAGGCCGAAGGGGATCCAGGTTCCCAGGGGACTCGTGAACATCTCCAGGCTCCTGTTAATGAGCAGGGCAACGGCGAAGAAATCCACCAGTACCACAAAGAGGAGGAATATGATCGCTGTCTGGAGGGGTGTCGTATAGTTGAACTTGCTGAAATAGAGAAATGACAGAGCCGTAAAGAATACAGGTGCGAGTGCCGCATGCACAATCAGTGTGGTTTGCATGGACATGGTGGCCATACCGATTCCCATGGTTGCACCGCACAACGCCCATCCTGCCAGGGCATGTACGAAAATGATGGCTCCTTCCCTTACTGTCCCGGCACCCATAACCACCTCCTCTTATTCCAGTTTCTCCTCTAAAAAAGCCGCTACATATGCGCCGAGCTTTTTATGGTTATCCTCATCGAGATGAACACCATCCAGCTCCACAGCCTGAATAACCCTGCCTGCATCGAGGAAGAGGCAGCCGTACATCTGCGCCACTCTTCCGTATTCCCGTGCAAACTGCCGTGAGCTCTCGATCTCCCCCGCATAGTAGCCGGCATATGCCGTGGCCGGATTGACCGGCGGCGGAGCAATGATGAGTATCCTGGCGGGCTTTCCTCCCGGGCTTTTCGACCGCTCCTCTGAAATGGAGATCAGGCTCATAAGTCCCCCAGCGATCCTCGTCACCGTCATACCCGCAGAGAGAAAGAGATCGTTTATTCCAAGGTAGATAATGATCAGATCCATAGGATTATGCCTATCGATGCATCCGGGTAAATATGCGGTGCCGTTGAGCGATTCACCAATGGGGCTGACATCGAAAATGGTCCTTCCATTGCATCCCTCCTCTATAACCCTCGCTCCCGCACCAAGGTGCTGCGCCATCACTGAGGGCCAGCGAATATTCGGTGAAAATCGCGAACCGTTCTCAGCGTTGAAACCGTAGGTATTTGAATTGCCGTAGCAGAGTATGCGCATCTCACTCATCGTCTAGAGGCCTTCAAAATCCCTCGGATACCGGAACAGTATCGATACACACCCCGGAAATGACGGAGTAGACCTCTTTCTGCCGTTTGTTTCCCCTGCTTAGATAGTGTGGTTCGAGGAAGTTGATCACTATTTTTTAAACCGACTCTTCAGAAGCTGAATGATCTCCCGAACATAGGCACATCCCGTTCCCTCATCATCGATTGAGTAGTACGTAAAACCATACCTGCCGCTAGGGCAGCTCCATGATGTTGTGAAGATACTCCCAGGCAGCCTCGCAGTCATTCCGATGAGTCTGCAGCTTGAACCCACCTGTTGTGAAACCCAGATATGGCCGAAAACCGCCGCAGTCATCGGCGAGAACATATGAGATAATGCCCTTTGAGGTCAGAAAATCCTGTGCACGTTCAGCCTCGGGCCGCGAATCAAATACATTAAGGGTAATCAGGTCCACAGCAATGAATCCTGCTCCGACATCTCCTGCTCACACCAGTATACCACTGACAGTCACTTCCTTCAACGGGGACTACTTACCCTATCCCCTATACGCTCCACGATACCAGTAATGGTGTTCTTAAAAAAGGCACACTGACAAGGGCAAATACTCCGAAGCCGCATAGTATGGCTCCCGCAGCCCTGTTCACCCAGCGCAGGCTCTTTACCGAAAACCTCTTTCTGAACAGGCTCACTATGGTGCTCAGTGTCAGCCACCATGTGGCAGAACCGAGGAACACACCGCCAACGACCAGGCCGGCAGACAGATAGTCGCCGCCCATGCTTCCCACCCCAAGTGCGGCGAAAACCGCTGCAAAGGAGAGAATGGTCATCGGATTTGTGAGCGTCAGTATGAAGGTCGAAGCGTATGCGCCGATGGGGCTGCTGCGAACAGTAGCACCTTGCTCACGCACAGGCTCTGCCAGAATCGTTCTTATACCCAGATAGAGGAGGAAGGCACCACCCACGAGACGTATCCAGAACTTCTGCTCGATCAGCACATCCGAGATGAAGGTGAGGCCAAAGGCGGCAACACAGCCGTACACCGCATCCGCGGTTGCAGCCCCAAGCCCTGAGACGAATCCTGACAACTGACCCTGTGTAAGAGAGCGCCGAATGCAGAGTATACCGATTGGCCCGACAGGGGCTGCAATGGATATGCCGATGATCAGGCCGCGGAGAAAGAAATGGGAATTCATCAACTAATCCTCGTCTACCTCATCTCAACGCCTTCCAGAGCAGCCGGCCCTGCCCGTAGAGGCACTCCACCCTCCCCTCATTCCTTAGAAATGAGAGATAGGATTTGAGGGTGCTGCCCACAAGAACGTACTGTTCTGCATTGAGATCAATCGAGTATCTTTCACACAGTTTGGCGAGTATCTCATCGAAGGAAAGGGCCCTGCAGCAGTCTTCGACGGTCTCCAGTATCTCGTTGATCTTATCCCTGTTGATGTCGAGCAGACGGTTTATATCCTGCGTCGGCTTTGCATGGCTTGGTATGTACCAGTCTGCATGCATGGCTGAGACAGCATCCAGTGTCTGAAAATGTGCCCGAAGGTCGTAGAGATAGAAAATATGATACTTGGAAATGATGCTTTCGGGGAAGAGACAGTCGGCAAGAAAGAGCACCCCGTCGGGAGTACTGATGCCGATCATTTCGAAGAAATGTCCGGGTATGGGATGGGCCTCCAGGCCCGTTTCCAGCACATCCCCTGATGAAGGAATGATGTCTGTAACTGTTGAAGGTTTTGCCATGAGAAACTTGTTCTGAAGATCACGGAAGGGAAAGCCCCCGTACAGGAAGGCGGGCTCCAGCACGGGGTCCTGTATGAATGCGGCCTCCAGCCGGGTCGCGGCAATCCTGCAGTTGGTCCTCTTCTGAAGAAACTGATTTCCACCGATGTGATCCGCGTTGGAATGGGTGTTTATGATGAGCTCGAGTGTCCAGCCCTGCTCGTTCAGGATCCTGAGGACCTGCCTCCCCGCCTCTTTGTCGTTGCCGCTGTCAATGAGTACCGCCCTGTTGTCCCGGACGTAGAGCCCCATAATGACGGGTGCAGGAATGATATAGGTGTTCCCCGAAATGTGTCTCAGATTGGGTGGACCCATGGTTCCTCCGGATGTTTCATCATGTGCCTTTCAGGCGCCTCTGCACCGCCTCCCCTTCCAGTTCTCTGATTGCGTCAGAAGCAATCCAGCGGGCAGCCCGTGAATCGATCTTTTGTATCAGCCGGGCAGTCTGTAATGCCTCCCTGTTCAAGGAGAGATTCCGCTTCCCGATATGCCTGAGCGCCCAGCTAACGGCTTTCTTCACGTAGTTACGCTCATCCGTTGCCGCATCCTGAATCACAGGAAGCAGATCGACGAACATCTTATCATCCGCCTTTTTATCGTGCCAGGCCAAACAGGCAATCAGCGAAAAGGCAGCGCGTCTGACAAACTCCTCTTCGCGGGTAGACCAGTCCCTGACCTTCTTCCACGCATGGGGCGTCTTATCGAAGAGGTTCATGCACACCTGGTCACAGACATCCCAGGAGTTAAAATCCTTCACCCACTCCTCCATCTGCTCTTCGGTGACCGCATGAGCATCATCCATCAGTGCAGCCAAGATCCTAGCCTCCTGGACACCGGTTTTCCACAACTGAAGAGCAAGCCCGTGGTCCTTTCCAAGTTCCTTTGCGAGCCTTCTCATATCCGGAACCGAAACCCCGAGACGATTCTCTGTTACTATTCCGTATCGGGCCATGCCATCCAGCCGATCGGCACGGGCCTTTTCCCTGAGCCTCTCGAGGACCTCCATGGCGGTAGCCATATCCCCTCCTCAAATCCCTGACAGATCTCGTCAGGCCAATGTATGTATAAAGTCAGAAATCCTTTCATAGAATGCATCTGGATTATCGTATTGAGGAAAATGATTGCTGCTCGCTATTTCAACAACCCCGACCCCTCCCCGTTTCAGCTCTCGAATAGAGGGCAGATCCCTGTTTTCCGAACCGTACAGGAACAGGGTGGGCAACCCGAGTTTGAGCATCTTTTCGAGAAGCGTACCGCTGTCCGAGTATTCAACCAGATCATCAACATCAAGCGAAGTAGTCTCGGTATAGGATGATCGGCCGCAGCCCGGAAAATCGAATGATGCAAGTGTATACTCACTCAGTGACGCAGTCTCGTAGGCACGCAGGAAATCGTCCATAGAACAGCCGAGTCCATGAAGAAACAG
>JAGLSF010000153.1 GCA_023136305.1 Spirochaetota bacterium | reverse complement strand
CTTGGAAAGCGTGTGTACCTTAACCGGGTACCGAGGGTTCGAATCCCTCTCTCTCCGAAATAGCATGTGGACCGATTGTTTCGTGTCTGCGTTGATAGCCGGGTGCGGTTCAAGAAACAGACGCCCAACTCCGCCAGGTCCGGAAGGAAGCAACGGTAAGTGATCTGTCGCTGTGAATGCGGATACTCGACTGGAGCAGACACGGAACAATCGGTCCCTTTGTGCACAGGAATATGCCCGCCGGGACCGGTTCAAAGGCTCACGCTCGCATAGCGCTTGAAAAAAGTTTTGATTTGAAGTATGTTACTCCTATCCAGCGCAGCGTTGAGAGTGAGATGTCATACATTGTATCTGCCCGCAAATACCGTCCCCAGACCTTCGATGAACTCATCGGTCAGGAACACATAGCAAGCACCCTCCGCAATGCCATTGCAAGGGACAGAATCGGTCACGCATATCTCTTCTCGGGACCGCGTGGTGTGGGGAAGACTTCTGCAGCACGTATCTTCGCTAAGGCACTCAACTGTGAGAAGGGGCCGACCGGAACGCCCTGCGGCGTCTGCACCTTCTGCCAGGAGATCACCGAAGGCCGATCCCTCGATATGGTTGAGATTGACGGCGCCTCCAACAGGCGTATCGATGAAGTGCGCCAGATCAGGGAGAATGTCCGGTTCGTGCCCGCCTCGTCGCGGTTCAAGATCTATATCATAGATGAAGTGCACATGCTCACCACCGAGGCTTTCAATGCCCTGCTTAAAACCCTAGAGGAGCCTCCCGAGCACGTGATTTTTATCTTTGCAACCACCCAACTGCAGAAGGTGCCGCAGACGATCCGGTCGAGGTGCCAGCAATTCGTGTTCAAGCGTATACCCATACCGCTCATCGTGCAGATGCTGATGCGTATCATCGGGGATTTACAGGTTGAAGCGGATGAGAGGGCGCTGTTCTGGATTGCCCGGAGCGCTTCGGGCTCAATGCGTGACGCCGAGTCCATACTTGACCAGATGATCTCCTACTCCGAAGGTCCTATCAACACCGATGATGTGTTCTATGTTCTCGGATTGCCGGGTTACGATATCTATCACCGGTTTGCAGGATTCATCGCCGAAGGGGACTTCAATGGAAGTTTCAGTCTTCTTGACGAGCTCATGAGAGGGGGCATAGAAATACCGGTACTCGTTTCAGGGTTTCTCGAGTATTACAGAAATCTCTACGTACTCTCCGTTGATGATGGGGCACATGAGCTCATCGATCTTCCCGGGGAGGATGTGGAGGAAATGCGTAAATTCCTCGATTCCTACAGGTCCGAGGATGTGCACAACATCCTCATCCTGCTCTCGCAACTCTACATGGATACACGAAGCAGCGAGGTTGCCCGGCAACTCCTGGAGGTCGCGCTTATCAAGCTTGTGCGGTATCGTGATATCGTACATCCGGCATCCCTCCTCCAGAGGCTGGAGGAGCTGAAGGGGGAAATCGATAGAGGCGGACCCGATTCGGGAAAACCCCCATTGTCAGACAATACTGCTCAGGGCGTTTCCCCCAAGCCCGGTGAAACCGGGACGGTCCCTGTTGAATCTGGGAAGGACAGCCCTTCCGGGTTGCCCGAGCAGGTAGGGCAGGCGAGACATGGGACACCGGCTGCTGTGGCTGCCTCGGAGGGAGAGCAGGGCCAGGCTGACCTTTCGGAGCGTATTATCCACCATTTTTCCCACAAGAGGAGGGCGCTGGCTGAGTTTTTGAAGAGGGCAAAGCTCTATACACTGGATGACAATCTTCTCACCATCACCTATGACGGAAGTGAAAAGTACAGTTATGATCACGTTCATGAATCCTCGGCAAATCGCTACCTTGAGAAGGAGATCCGTACTTTTCTCCAGAAGGACATACGCCTGAACGTGGCCATCGAAGGAGACGAAAAGCAATCCGGGAAGGAGCATATCTATTCTGAAGATGTCTCCAAGGTCATGAAGATCTTCAAGGGTGAAATCGTCCCGAACAGTACAAAATCCATTCGCGGAGGTAAGTAATGGGATTGAATATGAATTTTCTAAAGCAGGCCCAGGAACTGCAGGAGAAAATAAAAAAGATGCAGGAGGATCTCGTCAACAAACAGGCATCGGGAAGCTCCGGCGGAGACATGGTAAAGGCGACTGTCAATGGAAAGCACGAGCTCGTGGATATTACCATTGCCAAGGAGGTCGTCAATCCCGATGATATCGAGATGCTCGAGGACCTAGTCGTTGCTGCGGTCACGGATGCCATGCACAAGATAGAAGAGGTCATTAAATCCGAGATGGCAAAGGTGACCGGCGGTCTGAGCATTCCGGGATTAGAGGTACCCTTTTAATTGAACGAGCAGAGCGCCATAACAAGGCTTGTCGGCGAATTCAGCAAGCTTCCCGGCATTGGGAGGAAAACTGCCGAGAGGCTTGCCTATCACATCCTGAAGGAGGATGATTCCTTCGGTCAGAACCTGGCACGGGCAATAACAGAGGTCAAGGAGAAGATCGTTTTCTGCTCTATCTGCGGGAATATGACCGAGGAGGACCCCTGCAGGATATGTGAGAATCACCATCGAAACAGAAAACTCATCTGTGTGGTGGAGGAAGCGAAGGACATATGGTCCATTGAGAAGATCGGGACCTATAACGGAGTATATCACGTGCTGATGGGGGCTCTCTCGCCGCTTGACGGCATCGGCCCGGAGAAGCTGCGTATACAGGAGCTCCTACAGAGGGTTCAGGGGGAGCAGGCTGAAGAAGTCATCGTTGCCACCAATCCCAACGTGGAAGGCGATGCTACTGCCCTGTACCTGTCGCGGCTGTTGAAACCCCTCGGTGTCACGGTAACCAGAATCGCCTCCGGATTGCCTGTCGGCGGTGATCTGGAGTATGCTGATTCCGTTACCCTTTCCAAGGCCCTTATGGGCCGCAGGCCACTGTAACTGACGGCAGCCCTTTCGCCCGATTCGCCCTTGATCCGCTCGTTTCGAAGGATGAGCAGCTCCTCATGTTTATCGACGTCCATGATTTCTGCTATGAAACGAGGGGGCTCGGTGATGCGGTCCGCTATTACTGATGGCGGATATTTAATATGGTGACGATCGTAATGCCTTCAGAATGAATTACAAGCAAGGCAGTGGCGGGTTTTCCAGTTACATTGATGGAGACCCGGAGACAGGGCATCATAATGAGTCATATGCTGCGTGGTAATGGAAATGCGAGTGCTTGCCATACACGGAAGCCCCCGTAAGGGGGGCAACGCGGATACCCTTCTTGACTGCTTCCTGCATGGGGCATCAGATTCATCCGCAACCGCTGAGAGGGTTTCCCTCAGAGAGCTCGACTTTGCGCCCTGCACCGAATGCAATGGCTGTAAAAAGACTGGACAATGCGTCATCGATGATATGCTCAACCCCCTTTTTGACAAGCTCCTGACATATGAGCGTGTCGTATTCGCATACCCCCTCTTCTTTCTTGGACCTCCGGCCATAACCAAGGCATTCATAGACAGGGGACAGTTTCTCTGGGTCAGAAAATATGTGCTGGGCATTGACCCCGAGAAACCGGGAGTGGAACGTAAGGCCTATTTGCTTTCAGTCGGCGGTTTCAAGGGAGGGGAAAAGGTCTTTCGATGCAACCGGTCCATTCTCAAATCCTTTCTTCCCGTCTGCGGGCTCACCTATGCAGGAGACCTCTTCCAGGGCGGCATTGAGGACAGGGGAGACGTGAAAAATGAGAGGGAGCTCTGCCACCGTGCACGGAAATCCGGACGTGTTTTTACAGGGTGAGGGCGTATCTATTCGAACCGGTAGTAGCCGACCTTTTCCAGTTCTTCGGGAAGTGTGATCTCGTTTCCCTTGTAGGTTTTGAGTATGTCGGCACTGAACACCTTGAAGAAATCACCATTGGTAAGGTTCAGGATATCCTCATAGGTGATGTTCTTGAAGTAGAATCCGTTTGTACTGCCGTATGGAATGACCTCGGGTTTTTCTGTAATGAGAAAGCTGCCTCCCTCCTTTGTCTCGTAGAGCTTAATCGATTTACTCGACCCGATGAGGACCTCTTTCGTCTGCAAATCTATTCTGAGGATGAGGTTGTTGGTATACAGAATTGAGTCGCTGATCACGAGCGTTATATACTCGGGGCCATATTCGGTTATGAAAGCGGAGAAAAGCTTGTTCAGTTTGAGACCGAAATTGGGCTTTTCACTGGGAAATGAGTGCTTGTTGAATTTCATGGTACTGCCGCGCTTTGGCTGCTTACCCTTTCTTACACCCGGAAGTTCTCCGGAGCTGAATATCGAAGAACCCTCTGCCTCTGCTGTTCCATCCATTTTCTTCTGAATGTCCCTGGGCCTCTCCGATACGTTTTCTACCGTGCTATTGAAATCCAGAAACAGTGTGTTGAGTGTATCTAAAAGCTTCTCATCCTCCTTCATACTCCTGCCCAAGCGATACCTCTTAATAAGATCTGTGACTTTTCGCTCGAACTCGTGTCTAGTCATACGGAATATGAAATTCAGATATATATAAAATATATCATAGATCAGTAAAAAAAACAAAAGTAATAACGGTCCCGAATTTCGCTCACCGAGAATTGCTGCCGGATTGGTTACTATGGTCTCATAGAAACAGTACTTTTGCAATACTTTTTGATTCCCATGTGCAGGAGGCATGGGTAAAAAGTACTTTTCCCTTTGATTGCGCCTGCTGTATCTTTCAGTGTATTTTGACATTACAGAGATGGGAGGAAATGAGATGGGTGAAGCCGAACATGAGGTGAGCTACAGGGATGAGAAAGCCCCGCTCTTACGGAAAATTATTGCACAACGGATGCTCGAGAGCAAACAGACAGTGCCGCATTTTTATTTGACCGTTGATGTGGATGTGAAAAACCTCATTGCTTTAAGGAGCGAGTTGAATGAGGGGCGTGACCGGAAGATCAGTTTCAATGACATCATCGTCAAGGCCATTGCGATGATGCTCACAAAACATCCGGACTGTAACGTCTCGTACATAGATGACAATATACGCTACTACGATGCGGTCAATGTCTGTCTTGCCGTTGCCATCGACGACGGCCTGCTCACACCTGCAATTCGGAACTGCGAGGGCAAGAGCATCGAAGAGATCAGCGATGATGCAGCAGCTCTCGTCGAGAAGGCCCGAAACAAGAAACTCAGGCCCAGGGAGAGCATGGGAGGGACCTTTACCCTGTCAAACCTTGGCATGTTCGGCATCGAGGAGTGCATTGCCATCGTGAATCCGCCGCAGGCATTGATTCTTGCGATCGGCGCGATCAGGGATGTCCCTGTAGTGGAGGACGGAAAAATCTCTGCCGGAAAACGTATGAAAATGACCCTGTCCTGCGACCACCGGGCGGTCGACGGGGCCATGGCTGCG
>JAGLSF010000152.1 GCA_023136305.1 Spirochaetota bacterium | reverse complement strand
GCTAAAACAAGCTCTCGCAAGCGGGGTATACAGCCCAGGGGGATTAGAAGGGATTAAAAAGCCCGCCACAGTGAGCGCTAGGGAAGATAACCGCGTCTCGTTCTCTTCAGAAAGATTAATCCTCCCACACCTTAGGGCAGCTTTGGTTTATGAGGGTAATGAAATTATACAATACTTTGAAAAGATGACAATCATTAGTCAGTGTGTTGTTGTTCCTTCTGTTTCCATCAGGTAGGGTTTCTCCGCGCTACCATGTCGTAAGTTTGAGGCGAAGTGGTCTTAGTCCGACTACATCTAGCACACATCTAGGCGAATGGCGTAGACCGACCAGGTAAGCGGTATGTGGTGCCCAGGGGATTATGCTCAACAGGATTTTTATTCTTCAAATACTTTTGACTGCCTAAGAACCTGGACAACTACGACCGTCATTATGATAATGGTTAGAAATAAACCTAATAACAAAGCCGTTACAATGATTTGTGCAATCTTAGAATCACGTTTTCTTTTTTCTTGTTGTTCTCTTGCATCTTCATCAAGTTCATATGTGATGATGTAGTCAGAGGGAAACTCATATTTGGGTAGCTCAAACTGTGCGGATATTGAGGTAATGATGACAAAAGGAAGAAGAAAGAGGGCAGAGATAACAATGAACTTGCTCATCATTAGTACCTCTGGAAACAGTGTACCATGAATGTTAATAAATTACCAGAGCCAAAAGATAATAATTGTGTTTTTGTCAGTTTATGCTATAATATATGCACATCTGGTAAGACATCCTTGGGAAAAGGAATCGCAAGGAGACAAAAATGTCAGTAGAAGAGAATAAAGCCGGGACTCGTCGGGCTATTGAGGAGTTTTGGAATCAAGGAAATATGGAATTATTGGATGAGTTTTGGGCCCCAAACTACATCAATCACGATCCTACCAATCCCGAGGTTCGCGATCTCGAAGGATTCAAACAATGGGTTATAGCTGCACGTACTGCCTTTCCTGACTTGAATGTCACCATTGATGACTTGATCGCTGAGGGAGATAAGGTAGTAACACGATGGACAGTTCGTGGAACACAAAAAGGTGAGTTTGGGAAAATCCCCGCAACAGGAAAGCAAGTAGCGTTTACAGGAATCACAATTAGTCGTTTTGTTGATGGTAAGACTGTCGAAAGCTGGTGGAGCGATGACGACTTGGGTTTGTTGCAGCAACTCGGAGTGATACCCCCTATGGAGTAAGGTGGAAAATAGCTCTTATCTTTCAGCCTTGTATCACCAGTAGAATGTCTTGATAACCCCGCATCAGCTCTGCATCTGGTAAGGCATCCTCGTTTAATACTATTTCGAGGAGGCGACAGAATGAAATCAGTGACATTGATATTAGTAATGGTTTTATTTTTTATGGCACCTTTCCTATTTGCAGAGGATGTTAAGAATGCAATTTCTGAGATGGAGTTCTTCGAAGTATTCAGTGGTACATGGGTTAACACTGATTATTCAGGGATGTTGTACTGGCAACAAAAAGTTGTTTTTTATCCCGATGGCAGGTGGGAAGAATATAATTTTATTACAGACGACCAGCCTGACCATTATGGGAAATACACAATGGATGACATGTGGGTAGATTCCAATGGTGATATTTGGTTTAAATTTCATTGGCAATGTCTTGTACATGGTAGTAAGTATTTTGTACTTGGGAAGATTAGCAATTCCGGCACAGTATTGGAATATGTTTATCAAGAAAGTAGATACCCTACTGAAATTAGCCCAATTGAAGGTAAGTATAATATCCGTTACCGCCAGTAGAATGTCTAGATACTGTAATACAAGGCGTTAATAAGTTACACCTGTACAGTGTATATATGAGGGTCAGGTGAGGCGAGTATTTTTGTTGTGCCCGTGAAGAGATCGAAGTAGACTAGAATAAAAGAGACATTATAGGAGAGAGTACAATGGAACCGATCGATTTGCCTTTTCCCCCTGACGTGTTTTTGGAAGTTCTTGATGGAGCCCGGGAGGGGCTACTGTTCCCGATCACCGATAAGACTGTGACCATCGGCCGGGAACCGGGGTGTGATCTGGTGCTCCAAGACCCCTACGTTTCACGGAAACACTGTCAGATCGTGTTCCGGAGGGATCATTTCACCGTGCTCGACCTCGGCAGCCTTAACAAGACCAAGGTCAAGAACAATCCGTACATTCAGAGAAACCTCAAGCACGACTACATCCTGTCTCTGGGTAAGACCCGGCTACGCTTCGTCTGGGAGAAGGCGAACGAGTGGGTGCGGGAGCAGGAACAGGCAGGGCTGATGAACCGGGGGGCCGAGTCCGACGACACCATCCATCCCGAGGCTTAGCAAAAGGATACGTGGAATCAGGGGAGTCCGTCGGAAGGGTGATGGACCGGATACAGCCGTACCAAGGACTGACCAGCCCCCATACATTGTACCACTTCGAGAGTTAGAATCATGGTATTAAATAACCTACACTGGGGTGTTGGAAAAAAGGTGAATGTGGATTCTCATAGTTTAGTTGAGAATGTAGTAAAAACAGAAAGAGAAATAGAGGAGAAAGAATCAAATGAATGTGCTTTTGAATATTCTGATGATGAAATCAATTATTTTATCCATCCACCCGAGCATGTGTTGCGGAAGGTGATACGTGGAGCAGAATTATAATGTACCTTTGAGATCTAAATTGTTGTTTTCACAAGACAGCAGGGTAATGCTAGGTAAAACCATGGCCTATTATGCGTCCTACATCGCCATAGGTTTCGCATAGGCATTGTCGGACCCACATTGCCTGGGCTTTCAGAGCATACAGGCACGGCACTCAGTGATATCAGCTTTCTCTTTCCCACGTATTCAATAGGGTACCTGGTTGGCTCTTTCTTAAGTGGCCATCTTTTTGATAGAGTAAAGGGGCATCCGGTAATCTCAGCTGCGCTTTTTCTTTTAATGGTTGTAATGGTGCTGATTCCTCTAACACCCATAATCTGGGTTGTCATGGGATTGTTTTTTATTACGGGCCTGGCTTCTGCAGGAGTTGATGTTGGGGGGAATACACTCCTCATGTGGGTTCATGGAAACCGTGTGGGGCCTTTTATGGTTGGCTTACATTTCTTTTTTGGCCTTGGTGCCCTTATTGCCCCTATGGTGGTCGGACTGACCATAAAGGTCAGCGGCGATATCATATGGGCCTACTGGATTCTCGCATGTATCTCCTGCCCGTTATCGGTACTGTTCCTCCGGCTCAGGAGTCCAGAGCATACGCTTCGTACGGAGGCGGAGAGAATATGGACATTACAGGCCATGTGATGAGGTGGTTTATCACAGGTATTGGTGTTGGAAATATGTTTTTCCCGTGGCTGATCGGGCAGTTCTTTGAGACGACAGGACCCAGTGTAATGCCGCTCATAAATTTAATTGCTTTCATTCTGGCATTGGGACTACTTATCAACATGCTTGTTTTAACACGTATGAAAAAATAAACCGGATAACAGGATCCATTATGATAAAAGATTGGAGTCACTGTTCATAATGCCTTTCCTGACCGAAGTTTTAGGGCGGACTAAATTAATAACCCATAATTGACATTGGTAAAGACTACAGTTACAATGTAAATATCACTTATTAAGGACGTACATAGTGATGGTTAACTACACTGCAAAGTATATAAAAGTAGAAAACGGATATATGGGACAGTTAGTTGAATGGCCTGAAGTTGTTACCGAAGGAAAAGATTTAGAAGAGTGTCGTGTTATGCTCCGCGATGCTCTACATGAGATGTTTCTTGCATATGAACAATTAGGTAAAGAGATCCCTTGAGATTTGCAAGCAAGCTGGGTTACCACACAAATTCTAATAATGCCCACCTCTATATTGAACCTCAGAATAATTCACGACATAGTTCTTGTTAATCGGCGCGCAGCGCCGATTAACATACGCTTTATGGATGACAACATGAGAAAAGTGATTATAACTATTTGCAAGAGGTACTGAATGACTAAAGCGGAGGATCTCAGGCGGATACTGCACAGGATAGATGGGAGGGGTTACAAAGCATACAGGGACATCAAGGGAAGCTACGAGTTTGACAGTTTCACACTTATTGTCGATCATGTGCAGGGCGACCCCTTCGCATCGCCAAGCAGGTGCAGGGTAAAGATCAAACAGGATGTGGCAGGCTTTCCGGCAGATACATATCAGAGTAAGAGCCGTGAGATTGCACTTCGGGATTTCCTGACCCGTCAGTTTGCAGGGGCATCGAGGAAGTACTGCGGCGGTCGTAGGGGAACAGGAAAGGGTGGCCTGATCTCCATCGATGAACCCGGGCAGGAGGTTCTGGAGCGAACTTCTGTTTTCATCTCAGATGATGAGGTTGAGGCGCGTTTGAGGGTCGGCCTTCCCGCATTCGGCAGAAGCGTTGCCGCTAGAATCGCTGAGACCATGTTTTTTAACGAGCTTCCCCGAATCGTTCAGGCATCACTCATGTTCAGGAGCCTCGATACCGGGGCTCTTAACCGGCACATTGAGGTGATTGAAGATGCGGATTTCTTGAGGGATGAGCTCGGCAACCGCCATCTCATCGCCTTTGTGGCAGACGGCACTATTCTACCGAGAGCGAGTGGTATAGATTCGCGTCCTCTTTCGAAAGGGCGTGTTGTATCATTCGAGTCGCCGGAATCACTTCGTGTCAGTTTCGACCTTCCCAATGCAGGAGCGGTTACAGGCATGGGTGTTCCCGAGGGGGTGACCCTCATCGTGGGTGGCGGCTATCATGGAAAATCCACGCTCCTCAAGGCGCTGGAGTTCGGTGTGTACAACCACATTCCCGGCGACGGCAGGGAGTTTGTGGTTTCGAAATCACACACGATCAAAATACGTGCCGAGGATGGCAGACGTGTTGAAAAAGTCGACATCTCGCCCTTTATCAACAACCTTCCCTTCGGAAGGGACACCCGAGCTTTTTCCACCGAAGATGCAAGCGGGAGCACCTCGCAGGCGGCGAACATCATCGAAGCGCTCGAGGTTGGAGCCAAGGTTCTTGTCATGGATGAGGATACATCAGCAACCAATTTCATGATCAGAGACCACCGCATGCAGGAGTTGGTGTCCAAGGACCGGGAGCCGATCACCCCCTTTATCGACAAGATACGCCAGCTCTACGAAAATCTCGGTGTATCGACCATACTCGCGATCGGTGGATCGGGAGATTACTTCGATGTTGCCGACCATGTCATCTGTATGGTGGAGTACAGGCCCTTGGACTACACCGGGGAAGCGCATGCCATTGCTGAGAAGTACAGGGCAGAGCGCAGGGCAGAGGGGGGAGAGCGCTTCGGCACGATCATCGAGCGTATTCCTTTGGCCGGTAGTTTCGATCCCAGCAGGGGAAAGAGGGAGGTGAAGATATCCTCAAAGGGACTGAAGTCGATTGATTTCGGAACGCACAGAATTGATCTCGGCGCTGTTGAGCAGCTGGTTGACATGAGCCAGAC
>JAGLSF010000151.1 GCA_023136305.1 Spirochaetota bacterium | reverse complement strand
CAGTTCATCCATGCATCCAGCATGTAGTCATTAACTCGATTGCAGGTGATGAATTGAGCCGGCGCGCCGGCGTGAGCTGGACTCTGATTCCAAACATTCTCGATTTTAAGGAAAGGCCGCCGGTCATCGATTCCTATTCAAAGGATTTCAGGGAACAGATCGGTATTGCTGAGGATTCACTCGTCGTTCTTCAGCCGACACGGATTGTCTCACGAAAGGGCATAGAGATATCTATTGAGCTTGTGAAGCGTCTTGAGTATCCGAAGGCAGTCCTTCTCATCACGCATGAAGCCGGGGATGAAGGATTTGAATACAGGGAGAGAATAGAAGAGTATGCAGCTTTCATGGGTATAGAGATGAAAATAATTGCCGATCGTATAGCCGGCACCCGTAAAGTTCTTGAGAACGGGACAAAGCTCTATACCCTCGAGGACGTGTATCTTCACACCGATGTCGTCACGTATCCCTCACTCTATGAAGGTTTTGGCAATACCTTTATTGAAGCGATCTATTTTCGAAAACCTATCATTATCAACCGATACCCGATATTCGAAGCTGATATAGAACCGAAGGGGTTTGAAGTCGTTTCATTTAACAGGTATCTCACCCAGCAGAAAATAGATGAAATCCACAGATTGCTGGATGACAAAAAGCAGCAGGAAGAGATGGCTGAAGTCAATTTCATGTTAGGATGGCGATACTTCTCCTATGAGTTTCTCACTGAAAAACTCGAGCAGCTTCTCATGAATATCTTTGGATCAAAGAAAATTCCACCGGAAAAAATAAATAAGTTTAAAAGAACATGAGGCCTGTTCTCAAATCACTTCAGCTGGGGAAGAGAATGCCATATTTCAATATATCATGGAGTGTGGGGACGATAACGTGCCCCCTCCTGTGGTCTTTTTCTATCTGAGCTGCTGAAGCCTGCTTTTGAGCATGGCGTTTTGCCCAACCTCGGTGGCCATGCCGAATGCCTTTCGGCAGGATTTTGTACTGATGGTCCAGAGCTCGCCGTTTATGTCCAGCATGACCATGTCGGTGTAGGTTTCATAGACGGGGCTCTGCGCAGTTACCGTTGCCACTGCCGCACACACGGTACGTATGAAGATGTCTGTCTCGTACACCATGCCTTCGGTGGGTTTGATGACCAGGTCCTGTTTGCCCGTGTACCGGTTGTTGACAACGGTCACGTCGATCAGGAATCCGAAATCTTCGGTAATCTCCTTCAGTTCCGTGACGATGAGGAGTTCCTGGGCAGGGCTCTGTGGGGGGGCAAGCAGGGGAAGGATGCACAGAAGAGTGATCAGGAGTTTGGCTGCGGTCAGGCGAGCTGTTTTATTTACAATAGAGGGGATCGCTGGTTTCAATTGCATATGAGCTTCGGGGTGCATCATTCCGGGCGGCTCTCCTCCTCGGGTTCCGTCAGCATCACATAATCGTACTCATTGACGCGGTTGAAGCGTCCCTCATGGGTGTAGGTGCCCTCTGCGATCATTTCATCGACTCTGGTGATGGTGAGCGTACCCAGGGACACTTCGAGGTCGAACTCGTACTCACCTGTCTCCGGGTTTACCCGCAGGCTCTCCTCCCTAGAGATATGAAAAACCATACCGGGTTCAACGCCATGGGCCCTTCCAAGGTTTATGAGGGCCCGGTCTCTTCCCTCCATGCGCACGATCATTCCCCTGAGCGGTACAAACTGATTGATACTGGCCGCAAGCGACACCACGGTGTTGAACACCCGGTCATTTCCCGTGTAGTAGGTGACGAGCTCATGCAGCAGCATGCCGTTGAAGGCCGAATAGATCCTCATGTGTACCTTGAGAGAATTCGCTTCCTCGACAATCCTGCCGGTAACGTAGTAATCGACGGTGAGCCTGTATGTATCACCGAGATTTTTTCGTGCTTCATGAAGGGCCTCTCGTGCTGAATGTATCTCCGGAAGCGCATCGGTCTTCTGGAATACATCCCTATAGTGCGGCAGCACTTCAATCTTCTTGTGATAGGTGAGCACCAGGTTGAGCATCTCAGTAAAGGTCCGCGAGAAGTCCCGGTGTATGAAATCTTCATGGATATAGTCGGATTCGAATGCATTCAGGACTGCCACCCTGGTCCTGGATTTCGGTACATAGTAGGGTGAGGCGGGGTCCTTCCCGTACTGGCGTACGCTCCATTGAGCGGCCAGGTTCTTCCCCACATGATTTTCGTATATCTCGATACGGTCCTGTATATCGATGGTGTCCACATCGAGTGTGCCCTGGATGATGTCTCGTAGCTCCACGAGGTACTGCTCGTAGAACTTACGCACCCGGAACAGGTTGGCGAGGGCAAGCCGCTTTTCCGGATTGGCGGGATCAAGCATAACCGCACGCTTGTAGTGCATAAAGGCCTTGTCCATGAGATGCTCGTCGAGTTCGAACCGGGCTTTCTTGAAATGATAGTTCGAGTGAAATATCCTTTGAGGATTGTCGAGGTCCCTCCTGTACAGCTTCAGGAGAAGGTTTTCCATACGGAAGTGTGTGATCTCGTCATCGATCCGAATCGTCCATGCTTTTTTATAATTCTCAAACGCATTCACCTGGTCGCGGGACATCTCGTAACAGTAGGCGAGCTCATAATAGATGAGCCAGTCGGTCTCCCCGGGGTCGGGCTTGCTTTCAATGAACTCGAGAATCGGTTCATAGGCCTCAATAGCTTTTTCCCAATGCTGTCGCTTGCGCTCACCCTCACTCGAAGGTGTGGCCCGGGCCATAAAGAAGTGGATTGAGGTTATAATTCTGTATGCCTCTGCAATCTCCTTTTCAAGTAGAAATGATTTTCCTTTTAGGTACTTTTCCCCCAGAATGACGATGGCGGTACGGGCCTCTGAGATGCCCGCCTCGAAGTACTCCTCCGACTCATCTCTGTACAATTCCCTGCTTGATAATGATCCCTGTGCATGCTGTTTTTGCGTGTAGCGCACACCCATTCGGTAGTAGTGTCGCGCCAGGTTGAGGTGGGTAAGGGGGTCATCACTTTTCAGTGATACGGCTTTTCTGAAATACCCGCCCGCCTTCTCGAGCTCACCGAGCTCTGTGTACATGATGCCCAGATATATGTGGGCCATGACGTCGCGGGGGTACAGTTTGAGTATCGCTCTATAATGGGTGATTGCCTCTCTGTAGGCTCCCTGTGCACGGTAGAGATCGCCCACGCGATACCGAACCTCCAGGTTGGCGGGTTCGATTTCCGTAACCCTGTCGAAGGCGGATTGCGCCTCATCATAGGCCTTGAGTGATGTATTGATGCGGCCGAGCAGTATCCACGCCTCAACGTTGTTCTCTTCCTGCTTGAGGGCCTCGGCGATTGTTTTCCTGGCAAGTCTCAGCTTTCCCGTTTCAAAGTAGCAGCGGGCAAGGCCGATTTTAGCATCGATGTAAAAACGGTTCTGCAGGAGTATGTCCTGATAGGCGAATATGGCTTCCTCGCACATGCCCTCCGCCTCGAGCTTCTGAGCCTCCCGGTATTGCCGGATTATGGTGCTCTCCGCCTCAACAGTTGTAATGCCTGTAAAACAGAGAAGGAGAAGCAGTGGGATAATAATGGTTGATAACCTTTTCATGCCCGTCCTCTTGTGGTGCATCAGACTAATCACGCCATCCCTCTTTTCCAATGAGCGGGACAAACCGGCACCCTCCCAGTGATTTTCTGTATATTCTCCCGTTCAGGGCCTTTTCGATAAGCTTGAGATCCTGGATGGAGCGGTTTCCCACTGGCACCACCATCTTGCCTCCCTGCTTGAGCTGTGAGAGCAGTATATCGGTGGCCTTAGGCGAAGCGGCAGTCACGATGATCTTGTCAAAGGGTGCGTACTCGGGTAGACCAAGGGTTCCATCCCCGACGATGAGATAGATGTTGTCGTATCCCTGACTGTAGAGATTTGTGCGTGCCCTGGACGACAGCGTGTCCAGACGCTCGATGGAATAGACGATTTCGGAGAGCTCTGCGAGGATGGCTGCCTGATAGCCTGACCCCGTGCCGATTTCGAGCACCCGATCAGTTTTTCTGATCTCCAGTGCCTGCGTCATAAGCCCGACTATGTAGGGCTGCGATATGGTCTGGCTCTCGCCTATGGGCAGGGGATAGTTGCCGTACGCCCGGTCGCGCAGCGTTTCGGGTATGAACTTGTGCCTCTTCACCCTTCTCATTGCGGCAAGCACTGCATCGTCAGTTATACCCGAGGGTTTGAGCTCGATTTCGATGAGATCGTCAATCTCTCTCTCCCAGTCCTGCATGTCCCGATCCCATGTTCTGTAGATATTGACGTCCATTGAGATGATATATGAAAGGTTGCTGGCATGGCAGCAGCATGGCCACCCCTGTGCCTAAAGAGATGGGTACACAAATCCCAACATGCTTCTGCCCACTCTGCCATTGTAATCAACTTCAACCTCGGCTTCCATATATTTGTTGCGCAGTTCGGGATCGTAGTTGTCCTCAAACAGGATGAGGTACTCGGGTGATCGGTGCGTTTTCATCGTCTGATAGAGATAGGGAAAGGCATTCGAATGATACACATCGTAGTAGGCACCACCCGAACTGCGTGAAAAGGATTCGAGATTGCTCAAGTCCCACCGCCCTTCACCCTGTCCGAAGTTGAGCACATAGACGGGTATGTGATTGTTGGCGGCGTAGTCGATGCAGCTCTGATAACTGTAGGTGTTAAAGGAACCTGCGTCCATCTGACCGTCTGTAACAACAACTAGTACCTTCTTGTAAAACCTCCTGTTGAGCTCATCGATGGCCCTCCGGAAGGCTGTATCGAAGGCCTTTCTGCCCGCCTGCTCAAAGCGGTCTTCCAGTATGGCATCAAGGGTTCTCAGCTTCGAGTTGGTAAAGGAACTCGCTATCCATGACCTGTCGTTGAATCCGATGACCATCATCTCATCAGCCGGCGTCACGCTTCCAAGGAAACTTTCCATGTAGTCCCGAATATCTTCCGCATAGGTCTCCATGGGAAGTGATTTGTCGACGAGGAACAGTATGTTGAGTCTGGAGTCCCGTTCCTCGCTGTACCGGAGGTCAATCTTGGGTACAACTGCACCGCCAAGCCGCAGTACGAAGTTGTTCCCACCGAGTCCGTATATAGGCAGGCCGTCGGCATCGAACACGGAAACGTAGTACCCGATCACGGGGCTGCTCTTCGTAAAGCTTCCCGTATCAATTCTGTTCAGGATGACGTTGAGGTTCCGGTACTTGTCCTCTTGAGGTATAAACTGCAGTATGCGGTCTTTTTTATAGTCACAGGTAACGAGCTGTCCGATGTGATCTATATGCGCGTCCAGGGCCCGTTCGAGCATGCCGCCCGTGTCAATTTCTGTCCACGTCGAGTGCATGGTATCGTAGGATTTGATGCCTGGTCCGTCACTGACTATCAGACGGTTCTCTTCGGCAAAGGATATACCGTAGGGGTCGATAAGGTCGATCCCCTTCAGATAGGTGATGAAATTGCCGCTCCGGTCGTACATCCCGATCTTCTTCTTCCCAT
>JAGLSF010000150.1 GCA_023136305.1 Spirochaetota bacterium | reverse complement strand
CATCTGCTGCTCACCTCCGGAGAGGGTTCCGGCAAGCTGCTTCTTACGTTCTCCCAGGACCGGGAAGAGCTCGTATATCCACTCAACTTTCTGTTGGAGATTCTTCCTCTCCTTCATGGAGTAGGACGGATAGGTGCCCAGGATGAGATTGTCGACAACGCTCATGGGCGAGAAGAGCTGACGTCCCTCAGGAACCAGAGAAATTCCCCGTTTTACTATGTCAGAAGAAGCCATGCCCACAATTTCTCTGTCCTCAAAGAGAATGGACCCTTCCACCCGTCCTATAAGCCCGGTGATGGTGTTGAGCAGGGTCGATTTCCCTGAGCCGTTTGCACCGATTAGGGTGACGATCTCACCTCTGCCGACATGAAGTGAGACTGCCTTCAGTGCACAGATCGATTCGTAATATGATTTCAGTGATCGAATCTTGAGCATAGGGCTAGGCAAACTCCTTTCCCAGATATATGGTGATGACCCGATCGTCCTGCTGTATCTCACTGGGTGTACCGTCGGCGATCTTTTCTCCGAAGTTGAGTACCACGATGTTCTCGGATATCTCCATGATCAGGTGCATGTCATGTTCGACGATGAGTATGGTGATGCCGAGCTCTCTTATCTTGTATACCGTGTCAATGAGGTCCTTGGTTTCTGTGATGTTCAGCCCTGCTGCCGGCTCGTCGAGCAGTATGAGATCAGGCTCCGAGGCAACTGCCCTCGTAATCTCCACCATGCGCTGTTTCTTAAAGGGTATCTGTGATATCTTACTGTCTCGCAGATCGTACAGGTTCATGAAATCGAGCATGTATCCTGCCCGTTCCCTGATCTCGGCCTCCTCTCGTTTGAACCTTTGCCCGTGCAGCGCACAGCTTAAGAATCCGGCAGTGGACCGGGTATATCTGCCCATCATCACATTCTCGATGACATTCATATTGGAGAAGAGCCTCAGGTTCTGAAAGGTCCGGCCTATTCGCCGATATGGTATCTGATGGGGTTTCAGACCATCTATTCTTCTGTCCTGAAAGGTGATCGTTCCCTCGTCAAGGCGCTCCAGTCCGCTGATCAGGTTGAACACCGTTGTCTTGCCCGCACCGTTGGGTCCTATGATTGCAGAAATGCTACGTTCCCTCACATCGAATGAAAGCTTGGAAATGGCCCTGAGTCCACCGAAGGACTTGGACACCATATCCACCTGCAGGGTATTCGGTGCGGATCTAGGATCTTTACTTTTCAGATCAGCCATGTACGCCTTTCCTCCGGATGGGGATCTTGATCCCGTAGAGACCCTCAGGCCGCAGCAGCATGATGGCCATGAGAATGATTCCATAGATGAGTATATCGAAGTCCTTGAAAAACCTGAGGTATTCGGGCAGTATGGTGAGCACGACAGTCCCAATCACGGCACCCCATATGTGCTCAATTCCTCCAACGGCTACCATGGTCACAAGCAGGATGGAGAAGTGAAGGCTGAAGGTCCCGGGGCTGAGAAATGTGACATAGTGGGCGTAGAGAAAGCCGGCAAGTCCGGCGAACCCGGCACTGATCGCGAATATCATTTGTTTCAGTCGAGCGGTGTGTACACCCAGTGTTGCCGCTGTTCGCTCCTCCTTGTGTATTGCCTTGAGTGCGCGTCCGATCCGTGAGTGTACGATGTTCAGCGCTATGAACAGTACCAGGGCCACTATAGCCCACACAAAGATGTAATACCTGGTATCATTGTCCAGTTTCACACTGAAGATACGTATGAGCGGTATGCTGCCGAATCCGGACGGACCGCCAGTGAGGGAACTGAGCTCGTTGAATACGATGTGTACGATCTCTCCGAGGCCAAGGGTAGCCATAGCGAGATAATGCCCCTTGAGACGAAGCGTTGGAACCCCCACCAGGAAAGCAATGGTAACGGTGAAGAGGATGGCGAGGGGCAGAGACAGGTAAATGGGGAACCCGAACCGTGTGGTGAGTATGCCGGTGGTATATGCTCCGATACCGTAAAAAGCAGCCTGCCCGAGAGAGATCTGACCCGCGTATCCCATGAGGAGACTCAGGCCGATGGTGATGATGACATTGATCCCCAAAAAGACGAGAATGCCTACATAGTAGGGGTTCCGAACAAGCGCAACCACGATGAGGGCAACCGCAAAGGTTAACCCGGATTGAACCGCTGGTTTGCGCAGCGTATCCCTCACATTTCCCAGTTTGTCGGTATAACCCATTGGTTCCACCTAAAAGGCCTTGAGCAACTGCTCCTCTTTTCGTCCGAATATGCCGCCTGGTTTGAAAAAGAGTACGATCAGGAGTATGATAAGGGCCACCGCATCCTTGTATCCGCTCGATATGAGGCCGGCCGCATAGGCTTCGAGAAGCCCGATGATGAGGCCTGCAACCACGGCACCGCCCATGTTCCCCAGTCCACCGAAGATGGCGGTTCCAAATCCCTTGAGCCCGAGTAAAGCTCCACGGTCGTAGCTTACGAGCGCTATGGGCGTGACAACCACACCCGCAATACCGCCGATGAAGGCGCTGAGCCCGAAGGAGAAAAGTACCATCCGGTTGACATTGATACCCACGATCCTTGCTGCCTGCCGGTTGTATGCGCAGGCCTTCATGGCCTTCCCGACGATGGTGAAGCGGAAGAAAACCATCAGTGCTGCAAACACGAAAATCAGGGTGCCAAGAATCCAGAGCGTCTGGGGAAGGATAGTCGCTCCAAAGAATTGAATTGGTTTGTCGCCGCTGAAGGACGGGAGAATGTAGGCATCCTTGCCCCAAATGAACATGGCACCCCCCTTGAAGAGTATGGAGGCGGCGATGGTGATGATAATGAGTGTTATCACCGAGGGATTCTTCAGCGGATGAAAGGCAAAACGCTCGAACAGGAGCCCGATAATTGCAGTAATCAGGGCAGCTGCAGGACCTGCCAACACAAGGGGCAACCCAAGGGTGTTGTGCAAATACACGGCAAGCATGCCGCCAAGCATGACGAAGTCACCCTGGGCCAGGTTGATTATACCGGTCGCGTTGTAGATAATGTTGAAGCCAATGGCGACCATAGCGTAGATGCTTCCTATGGTAATTCCCGAAAGTGTGTACTGGAGCAGTTGAACTCCCAGATTCACCTGGTACCCCCGCTAACTCTCATTGTCATTACAGGTAACTGGATTAATTTTATATATGCTGAAGGCGGGGGATGGAAACCTGCCGCCCATCGAACAGCGTCCCGTTCGAAACCTGTCGGCAGGCCACCCCCCGCCTTACGGTGTGTCCTTTTATAAGGCCCTACTTTTCGAGAAGGGCAAACTGACCGTTACGAACAGTGAGCATCTCAAAGGCTTCCTCGGTCAACCCGTTGTGATCGCTGGCTGAGAAGTTGAACACACCACCGGTTCCCACGAAATTCTGCAGTCCCTCGAGTGCATCGCGGATACCCGCTTTGTCAGCACCGGCGATTTCGAGAGCTTCCGCAATCATCCACATGGCATCCCAGGCGTGTCCGCCGAAGGTGCTCACCGCGTCCTCGTACTTCGATTCGTACATGGACTTGTACTCCCTAAGAACCTTGGCCTGCGGATGGGATGAGGGAATATCGTCCACCACGAGGAGCCTTCCTGCCGGGAACATGATGCCCTCTGCCGCCTCACCGGCTAGTTCCACATACTTGATGTTGCCGAATCCGTGGCTGAGATAGAGCGGAATATCGATACCAAGCTGTATCATGTTCTTCGCCACAATGACCTGTGCAGGTACGATGGACCAGTTGACAATGGCCTCAACATCGGTGCCCCTGATCTTTGTGAGCTGGGAGGTCATGTCCGTGTCCTGCGGAGCGTAGGTCTCATCAGCAACAATGGTTATGCCGTACTGGTCTGCATGGGCAATGAGCTGCTTTCGACCCTGATCGCCGAAACCGGTCGTTCCTGACATGATAGCGATTTTCTTGATACCGCTCTTCTGCATATGCCCGAATATTCTCATGGCTGCGTGCTTGTCAGACTGGGGTGTCTTGAATACCCAGGGTTTTACTGGAGCCACAATCGCCTCGGCAGCTGCGCAGGAAACGAGCGGTGTCTCAGCATTTTCGACGATGGGAATAATCGCCATGGTGGTACCGCTTCGTGAAGGCCCCACAATGACGAGCACCTGATCACTGTTGATGAGTTTCTTAATCGCATTAACGGTTTTTGTCTCATCGCCGACAGTATCTTCGATGACGAGTTCGACCGGAACACCATTGATGCCACCCTGATCGTTGATCATCTCACCGATCATCTCCATGGTGTTTCTCTCAGGCTCACCAAGCCAGGATGCAGGACCGGTGATGGAAAAGGCACCACCGATCTTATAGCTTTCGACCTCTGGTACCTTTTCACCGGCTCCAATAAAGACGAGCGCAAAGGATAGCAGAATGAGTGCAGATACGAGAATGGGTGCAAACTTCTTCATCTTATTCTCCTGTTCAGGGATTTTTCTTCATGGATATTTCCCATGAAGTAATTGAAATGATATTGTATTGATATTGTTCTTTTTGTCAACGTTAAATTACCGGCAGAAATGATATATTTATTTATATTAGTTGACTTCTCGTGTGTTTCAGTCGCTAAGACAGCGACGGGAAGCAATTTATTTGACAGTATTATGCAATGTGTTATTTTAAGAAAAGTTCCCATTCCAAATGAGGAAACCATCATGAAAACTTTTGTTGAAACTTCATCCATACTTCTGGAAGGAGTCGATGAGATGATCCGCGAAGGGTATTTTCATGATAGAACCGAAGCGGTTAACGAGGCACTCACGGAGATGCTCGACCGTTACAAGCTCAGCAAGTTGAGGGCCAAGGAGAGGAAAATCGGACAAAATATAAAACCGAGGAGGGGTAATTAACGATTTGTCATAATCGACCGACATTTATGTTGAGCTGTGTTTGAAACCAAAGGATACGACATGCTCAAGAAAAGGGTTCTCATCGTACTATGCATAATTTTTCTCCTCTCTTTCCCATGTGCCTCTCTCTTTGCCTCGGAAGTGGTGAAATCGGATGTCAACAAGGACGGCAATCCTGATGGCTGGACCTACGTGAAAAACGGCAATGTGGAGAAGCAGGAGATGGATATCAACTTCGACGGGAAGATCGATGCCGTCTACCTGTATGAATGGGGCGGGAAGGTCAAGGAAGAGATTCTCGATACCGATTATGACGGCCGGATGGATAACTGGCGGATATATAAGGACGGGAACCTCGTTGAGGACCATATTGACAGCGACAACGACGGTGAAGTGGATATCTGGTTCTACATCGACCGCGGCAAAATCATCCGGCTGGAAAAGGACACTACGGGTGACGGGAAGCCCGACACAGCCTCCGAGTTCTGACCCGTACACCCTCCGATGGATAGAGAACTTCCAGTTCTAACCTGTTTTGCACACAATCCTTACCAACACCTCGGGTGAATGCAAGCGCTCTATTAATCCTTGACGGACCAGTACATATTTTCTATATTAATGTGCGCTGCAGCGCTGGCGTAGCTCAATGGTAGAGCAGCTGATTTGTAATCAGCAGG